>CAZPEJ010000018.1:0-21656 GCA_964585465.1 uncultured Ardenticatenaceae bacterium | reverse complement strand
ACCAGGTCATGGCAACGGCCGAAACTGCCTATGTCCCCCCCACCAGCGACCTGGAACAAACCATTGCCACCATCTGGCAAGAGCTACTCAACGTGCCACAAGTGGGGCTAAATGACAACTTTTTCGACCTGGGCGGCCACTCGCTGCTGACTGTGCAGGCGCACCGCCGCCTGAAGGAAGTGGTGCAGAAAGAGATTTCGATCACCGATATGTTCCGCTTCCCCACTATTCGCACGCTGGCGGATTACCTGAACGAAGAAACCGGCAGTAATGGCACTGCCCAGCGGGTGAAACAAAGCACCGACCGCGCCGAGGCCCGCCGCGCCATGATGGTGCAGCGCGGCCAACTGCGGCAGAAGACAAAATAACCAGCAAGTTACACGATAGAGAGATTAGAGATTGGAGATTCGGCCGTTCTTTAGTTTCTTTTTGCGCTTTGATGGGCATGATACAATTGCAAAAGTATCATCAACGGTCTGGCAAACAAAGATGAGAGGTTTTTATGTTGACACAAGACAACTTAATCATTCAATATGACCAGGATATTCTGGGCGGAACCCCTGTTTTTGCGGAAACTCGTGTCCCTGTTCAAACATTATTAGATTATCTAAAAGCTGGGGACAGTTTGGATGAATTTTTAGATGATTTCCCTACAGTTACCCGTGAGCAAGCAATAGCATTTTTGGAACGCGCCAGCTTTGTCTTTTTGCAACAGGTGAGCCATGCGATTGTTGCTTGATGAATGCCTGCCCCACAAATTGAAACAAGAATTAGCAGAATATGAAGTATGGACAGTTCAAGATTGTGGATGGAAGGGCAAGAAAAATGGCGAGTTGCTGCGACTTGCTGAAAAGCAGTTTGACGTTTTTATTACCATAGATAAGGGGATACACTACCAACAAAATGTTTCTAAGTTTCGCTTGGGCATTATTATGCTTTCGGCCCCAACCAATCGTATAGAAGCATTGAAATTGTTGATTCCCTTTGTCAAAAAAAGTTTAGAGAAAATCAAAGCAGGCGAGATAGTAAAGATAGCTCTATAGGAAGTAATCTTTCATGTTATCTGGCTTTCTTCTGAAGCAGAAGGGTATTTCCAAAGGTGAGTGCAAACATCAGTAAATATAGAGGAGGAAGGTGGTATAGAGTTATTAGGTTTGTATGATTTTGCTACAAATGTTGCTCTTTCATCTGATGGCCAGCTTCTTGCCATTGGTTGACAGAAAGGTTTTTACAAATTTATCAGACGAGTAATGGGTTACTTCTTAAAGAGCTATTTGGTCATCAAGGACAGGTGACGGGTGTTGAGTTCTCGCAAGATAGTTCAACTATTATTTCAGGTTCCGAGGATGTTACCATTAACATTTAGGGCATTCCTTAAACTTTATTTAGCGTTTATGAACAATTGAGAGATATTAGACCTCCTTTGAGTTTCTGAAATGACTGTTGTTGACATGTGACTGACTACTTTCTAAATAAGGATGTAGAAAAATGCTGACAAACTTTGTAACTATCCCATACCCTGAGACATTATTGCTGTCTTTGAAAAAAAATTCGGCCGAATTTGAGAATGAAGCGCGACTTTTGCTGGCCGTTAAGAACTTGCTGCGGATTTAGCAAATGCCTGAGCCAATAAAAACTGTTGTCGTCAATACGACACCCATTATTGCCCTGTCCTTATAGATGAGCGACTGGCCCCCCGCCATGTAAAAAGATCGAGATTACCCCTGACAGGTGTTGTAGGAGTTTTATTGAAAGCCAAAAAACAAGGGTTTATACAGGAAATACGGCCGTTTCTCGAACAGCTGCGCCTAAATGGCATCCGATTAAATGACAGGTTAATTGAAGAAACCCTGATATTAGCTGGCGAAACCATACCACTTCATTAAAAAAACAGATGAGTAACCAAGAGCTATTAGACTCCCTGGAAGGGACAGAAATTGCCATCGTTGGCATGGCCTGTCGTTTTCCAGGGGCAAACAATGTAGACGAATACTGGAAAAATTTGCGTGACGGTGTAGAAGCCGTCACTTTTTATAGTGATGAAACCCTCAGAGCCGCAGGTGTACCAGAGAGTTTGTTGCGGCATCCGCACTATGTAAAATCTGGCACCCACCTGGACAAAATGGAACAATTTGATGCGGCCTTCTTTGGTTTTGGCCCACGCGATGCCGCCATCATGGATCCACAACACCGCCACTTTTTGGAGTGTGCCTGGGAAGCCCTGGAATATGCCGGGTATGATCCCAAACGATTTAACGGTTCGATTGGGGTGTTTGGTGGTTCCGGGCACAACGCCTACATGCCCTATAACCTGCTCACCAACCCCGACCTGGTAAACTCTGTTGGTTTTTTCCTGCTGCGCCACACAGGCAATGACAAAGATTTTCTCACCACACGGGTTTCTTACATTTTTGACCTAAAAGGGCCAAGTGTGAATGTACAAACGGCCTGCTCCACCTCCCTGGTTGCTATGCACATGGCGAGCCAAAGCCTGCTCAACCGTGAATGTGATATGGCTCTGGCAGGTGGGGTGACGATTGAACTGCCCCACCACCAGGGGTATCTATTCCATGAAGGAGAGATTCTTTCTCCCGACGGGCATTGTCGCGCGTTTGATGCGGACTCTGAAGGAACAATTTTTGGCAGTGGGGTGGGGATTGTGGTCTTAAAACGGCTGGCAGATGCGATTGAGGCAGGGGATACGATTCACGCCGTGCTGCGGGCTTCGGCCATTAACAACGACGGTTCTGGCAAAGTGAACTATCTGGCTCCTAGTGTGGATGGGCAGGCGGCGGCAATTGCTGAGGCCATTGCTTTGGCAGGGATAACGGCCGATACCATTACCTACGTAGAAGCTCACGGCACAGGCACTCGTATTGGTGACCCCATCGAAGTAACGGCACTCACCCAGGCATTCCGCGCCACCACCGACCAGAAACAGTATTGTGGCATCGGCTCCGTCAAAACCAACATCGGCCATCTGGATACCGCTGCCGGGGTCGCCAGTGTCATCAAAACCGTGCAAGCCCTTAAACACAAACAAATCCCCGCCACTCTGAACTGGAAAGCCCCCAATCCCATGATTGACTTTCCCAATAGCCCGTTTTATGTCAATAGTCGGCTGCAAGATTGGGAACAGATGGGCGGTTTTCCCCGCCGCGCCGGGGTGAGTTCTTTGGGGGTGGGGGGCACCAATGCCCATATCATCCTGGAAGAAGCCCCAGCGTTAGAGCCATCCGGTGAATCACGGCCGTTTCACCTCTTCCTCCTATCTGCCAAAACCCTCACCGCCCTGGACAAACAGACAACCAACCTGGCGGAACATTTGCGCCAGCACCCCGAAACCAACCTGGCAGACGTAGCCTACACCCTGCAAACGGGGCGACAACCCTTTAACCAACGGCGGCTGTTGGTGGCAAAAGACACCGCCGATGCCCTGACCGCTCTGGAAAATAACGACCGCAAACGGTTGATTTCCCAAGTTGCCAGCGACAACCCACCTTCAGTGGTTTTTATGTTCCCTGGGGGCGGGGCACAATACCCCAACATGGGGCGCGATTTATACCACAGTGAACCTGTATACCGCCAGGAAATTGATAACTGCCTCAAACTGTCCAAACTATTCCTCAAGGCAGATTTGAGAAGTTTGATGTACCCGCCAGAGGGGGCCGACCTGGAAGCGGTATCGTTGGAGTTGCAAAAACCCTCCCTGGCGTTACCAGCCCTTTTTATGACCGAGTACGCGCTGGCAAAATTGTGGATGTCCTGGGGTATTGAGCCATCCGCCATGACCGGGCACAGCATGGGCGAGTACACAGCTGCCTGCCTGGCTGGGGTTTTTTCGGTGCAGGATGCGCTGGCAATTGTCACCTGGCGCGGGCAGTTATTTGAGACTTTGCCAGAAGGGGCGATGCTGAGTGTGCAGTTGTCAGAGGCGGAGATTCGGCCGTTTTTGCCACAAAACCTTGACCTGGCCACCATCAATGCCCCCAGCCTCTGTTCAATTTCGGGCAGCATTCAGGCCATTGACGAGATGGAAAAAGTGCTGGCGGACAAAGGCATCGAATACCGCCGCATCAAAATTGACGTGGCGGCCCATTCCCAAATGTTAGACCCTATCCTGGCAGAGTTTCGCCAGCGATTGAGCAGCAAAATTCGTTTCAAACAGCCCAACCTGCCCTTTATCTCCAATGTTTCTGGCACCTGGGCCAAAACAGAAGAAGTAACTACCCCTGATTATTGGGTACGCCATTTACGCCACACCGTTCGGTTTGCCGATGGGTTGGCGACTTTGATGAAAGAAGATGCCAACCGCGTCTTTTTGGAGGTTGGCCCTGGCACCACATTGGCTGCTTTTACGCGAATGCACCCAGAAAAGGCCCGCAACCACACCATTGTGAATGGAATGCGCCATATCAAAGAAGAAATCCACGACCAGGCGTTTGTGTTGGGGGCGTTCGGCCGTTTGTGGTTGGCAGGGGTGGTACCCGATTGGGATAAATTTTATGAGGGGGAACGGCGTTATCGCTTGCCTCTGCCCACTTACCCCTTTGACCATCAACGGTATTGGATTGAACCAGGGAAACAGCTTTTTACAGTAGCTGAATCGGCTCCAGTGTTGGCAAAAATGCCCGATCTGGCTGATTGGTTTTACCAGATGAAATGGCGTGCTGTCCCATTAGCGGCCGTTACTGCCGCCGAGCCGATGAACTGGTTGGTTTTTAAGGATGAGTTGGGAGTGGCGGAAAAGGTCATTGAGCAACTGGAAAAGGCGGGGCATGGGGTGGTGACGGTGCTGGTGGGGGAGCAGTTTAGACGGGTGGCCCCCAGGGTTTATGCCATTAACCCCCGTGCCCGTATTGATTACGATGCGTTGATGGCTGATTTGACCACCCAAAGCCTGTTGCCCCAACGGGTGGCCCACTTTTGGCCCATGAACTATCGCAGCCGGGCAGAAAAAAGCACCCAGGCTTACCACTACAACCAGGATTTGGGTTTTTACAGCCTCTTTTTCCTGGCCCAAGCCTTTGGGGAGGTTGATTTACCCGTGCCGGTTCACATGACGGTGTTTTCCAATGGAATGCACGCTGTCCAGCAGGAGATAGCCCCTTACCCGGAAAAAGCCACCTTGTTAGGCCCGGTAAAGGTTATTCCCAGCGAATTTCCAACGATTACCTGTCAATCGGTGGATTTGGAACTGGCAGAAGGTACTGTTTTCGGCCGTCGCCAGCCGCTCCCCGATGTTTTGCTGGCTTCTATCTGGGCAGAGTTAAATGCCCCGCTGGCTGACCAGCCAGTGGTGGCTTATCGTCACCATCAGCGGTGGGTGCAGGGGTATGAGACGGCCAAAGTAACGGCCGATTTGCCCGCCCTCCGCCTTAAACCCAATGGCACCTACCTCATTACAGGTGGTTTGGGTGGTATTGGGCTGGTGATGGCGGAATATCTGGCGCAGGAGACAAAAGCTAACCTGGTGTTGATCGGCCGTTCTGCTTTGCCACCACGAACAGAGTGGGATAGCTGGCTCAAAAGTCACGCCCCTGGTGACAAAACCAGCCGCCAGATTCGCAAAGTGCGCGAATTAGAAGCCTTCGGAGGGCGGGTTCTGCCCCTATCTGCCGATGTCACCAACCGCGAACAGATGACAACGGCCGTTTCCCAGGCCCGGCAACAGTTTGGGGATATTCATGGGGTCATTCATGCGGCCGGGGTGTTACACGACAACCTGATTCAGCTAAAAACCCCCGAAGAAGCCGACAAAGTGTTAAACCCCAAAGTTCGGGGTGCTTTGTTGCTGGATGAACTGTTACGCGACTTGAAACTGGACTTTTTTGTCCTGTTCTCCTCTACCAGCACGCTGTTAGGTTCAGTGGGGCAGGTGGATTATGTGGCGGCTAACGACTTTCTCAACGCTTTTGCCGCCAGCCGCACCGCCCAAACCGGGCAATATACCGTTGCCATCAATTGGGGGGTGTGGCAGCAAGTGGGCATGGCGGTGGAAGCAGCCAGGCGGTTGGGCCTGGTGGAGAGCCACGAGCCGGAAGGGGTAGAGGTGGCGCACCCCTTGTTGGAACGTCTGGTAGTGGATACACCGGACGAATTGATGTATGCCACCGAATACAGCGTGCAAAAACATTGGCTGCTAGATCAGCATCGCCTGAAGGGTGGGAAGGCGTTGGTACCTGGCACTGGGTATTTGGAAATTGCCAAAGCAGCTTTGGAAAAAGGCACGCCTAACGGGCCGGTGGAAATTCGGGAGTTATACTTTATCACCCCATTGGAAGTGCCTGATGAGGGAGCGAAAGAGGTGCATATCAGTTTGGCGAAAAATGGGGGCGGGGATTATGAATTTGCTGTTAGCAGCAAAACGGCCGATTCCAACGGTGCCCCCATTTGGCAAGAACACGCGCGTGGTTTTGTGGGCAGTGGCAGCATAACCACCAGCCGTTTGTACCACATGGACACTATTTTGGAGTCGTGCCAGGAGCGCGAAGTGAAGTTTGCTCCCAAACAGCAGGAAACCCGCCAGGAGACATATCTGGATTTTGGCCCACGCTGGAAAAATTTGCGCCAGATCAATTATGGCAAACAGGAAGCGTTGGCTTTGTTGGAATTGCCAGAGGAGTTTGTGGCTGATCTGGACAATTACCATTTGCACCCTTCGCTGGTAGACCTGGCAACGGGGTTTGCCCTGCCCTTGATTGAGGGTTATGAAACCAGCGATGATTTTTATGTGCCACTTTCCTACCGCCGGGTGCGAATTAACGCGGCGTTGCCCCGCAAAATTTACAGTTATGCTCGTTTGCGGGTGGACGGGACAACCAGTAAAGAAGTGCCAGCGTTTGATGTGACGATTTTGGATGAAAACGGCCGAATTTTGGTGGATGTTCAGGAATTTACCATGAAACGGGTTAGCCCGGCCGCTATGATTTCGGGTAGTCGTCCTGAAAACAAACGCATCGGCTTAAAAACAGGTGGAGAAAAGAACCAGCCTGGCGCGGAGGCTCCCTTGTTACGTCTGGCTCTCACCGACGGTATTGCCCCATCGGAAGGTGCAGAGGCTTTCCGCCGCATTTTGGCGAACCCGCTACCACCCCAGGTGATTGTCTCCTCGCTCAATTTGGACGTTTTGTTGAAAGAGGTGAAAAAGAAGGAAACGGCCGAATCTGAAACCGCAACAGGTTTCAAACTGTCCCGCCCCAACCTGGGCAGTAGCTACGAGGCTCCGCGCAACGAAATTGAGAAGGTGTTAGTCAAGTTTTGGCAAGAGTTGTTAGGGGTAGACGAAATTGGTGTTCACGACGACTTTTTTGAATTGGGCGGCCACTCGTTAATTGCTGTGCGTCTGTTCAACAAAATCAAGAAGAGTTATTCGGTGGATTTTTCCCTGGCAACACTCTTTGAAACCCCTACTGTCGCCCAGCTAGCCGCGTTAATTCAGGAGGAAGTGGGGGAAACGGCCGTTACCACCCCCGACCCCATAACGGCCGAACCCAAAACCACCCCCGCCCGTAAACGCACCGGCTGGTCATACCTGGTGCCCATTCAGCCAAAAGGGCACAAACCACCTTTCTTCTGCGTGCATGGCGCATTGGGTAATGTTCTCAACTTCTACGACTTGACCCGCTACCTGGGGTCAGAGCAACCTTTTTATGGGTTGCAGGCTCAGGGCGTAGATGGTAAACGCCCGGCTTTTAAGTCTATGTCAGACATGGTAACAGCTTACCTGAAAGAAATTCGTGTCATTCAACCGCACGGGCCATATTACCTGGGTGGATTTTCTTTAGGTGGCGAAGTAGCTATTGCCATGGCGCAACAGTTAAAAAATGAAGGGGAGTCTGTTGCGTTGGTAGCTCTGTTGGATACGCTGGAACCAGAGCGTTCGCGCCCAGATGCCCGCCTGAAGGGTATGTTACAAAGTTTTCAAACTGGCGGCGGCTTAAAAGGCCGGTTGCGATATACCCGCCGATGGTTGGAGGTTCAATCCCGGCTGATTCGCCGCCGTTTTAAGGTGGCTTACCTCAACTGGGATTATGAACGGCGTTTGCGTGGTGAGCAGGAGATTTCCCAGAATTTGATTGGGCCATACCTGTGGGAGGCCCATACAGATGTTTTGACCACCTATACCCATCGTCCCTATAACGGCCGTGTTGTCCTTTTCCGCGCCAGCGACACCGAAGGTGAAACCGTCCGAAATTCTATGATGACCTGGGAAAGATTGATAGCGGAGCAACTAATAATTCATGTGATTAAAGGTACCCATAACATTGTCAAAGAGCCATATGTGGGCGAACTGGCGAAATTATTGCAGGAGGAATTGAACAGACTACACAAGGCAGAGGCTTAAGCCAACCTGACAGATTAACTATTTACAATTTGATAACAATTTTGAAGGGCAACAAGAAGGGTTGCCCTTCTGCATGTGTAGGTAGAGTAGAGAAGGGCATGGATACAAACAACACCATCTATAAAGTCGTTGTCAACCACGAAGAACGGTACTCTATCTGGCTGGCGGGCCAAGAAAATCCCCCCGGCTGGCAAGATACCGGCAAAAGTGGCAGCAAAGAAGAGTGCCTGTCCTACATTCAAGAAGTTTGGACTGACATGCGTCCGTTAAGCCTGCGCCTGAAAATGGCTGCCCTAAAAGCAATTCCCACCACTTGACTGGTATTGTATACTTGTTCCCAGATTAAATTTTTGTCAATTCCTTGGTCGCGTACACTTCAGACGGTTTGGCAGCTTGCTCATTGCCACGGTTGTAATCTCATAGAAACGCCCTGTTGCAAATACAACTATTTACTTATTGTTTGATAGTTATGTGATTGATATTGTATTGGTACAAAAATATGGTAAAGGGTGAATTTTTAGAAACCTTCTGGCGACAGCAGTTGACCACTCTGTTTGCACCAACTCCACTGGTGATCGCTAAACCTGTTGGGTCTTTAGCAGGACACCAGGTTAGTTACCAGGAAAAGATGTTTTATCTGGCAACAGACAGTGTAGATGATCTGTTGGAGTTTTGTCAGATACACCAACTTGATCCCTTTGTGTTGCTGCTGGCTGCCTGGGCTATGGTGTTAAGTCGTTACAACGCGGCCCAGGAAGAGGTGGTTTTTGGGGTAAACCCCTCGCGTCAGGGGTTATCTTGTTTGGTACCTTTTTGTGTACAGGTTTTGTCTTCGCAAGAAACCTTGCCCTGGCTAAAAACATTGCAGGCGCAATACCAACAGCTAGATGAGGTGGCGATGCCGTTGCAGAAAATTCGGCAATGGAGCCGGGTGCCACCAGAACTGCCGCTGTTTGAGTCGGTTGTTTCTTTGGGGGGTGGGACGACGGAGTACCCGTTGCACCTGGCAGTGGAAAATAAATCAGTTTGGAAGCTGGTTTTGCGATATGACAAACATCGGTTGGAATCGGCCGTTATTGACCGCCTCATTGACCATTTCCAAACACTGCTGCATGGTTTGTTGGCTGATCCGTTCCAACCTCTTTCCACGATTGCCCTGTTGCCCCCGGCCGAACACAAAAAAATTTTGTACACCTGGAACCAGACAACGGCCGATTATCCCCAGGAAACCTGCATTCACCACCTGTTTGAGCAGCAAGTGGCCCGTGTTCCCACCAACAAAGCCGTGATTTATGCGGATCAATCCCTGACATATCAACAATTGGAAGAACGGTCTAATTTGCTGGCGCACTATTTACAAAAGTGTGGGGTTGGTCCCGATGTATTGGTTGGTATTTACATGGAGCGTTCATTGGAAATGATTGTCTCCATGATAGGCATTTTGAAGGCTGGGGGGGCCTATGTTCCGTTAGACCCGGACTATCCACCGGAACGGCTGATTTTTTTGCTCACCGACACCCGGCCGCCTGTTTTGTTGACCCAATCCCACCTGACGATTCACCTACCCCCCATGAGCAATATGCGGACGATTGCACTGGATAAGGATTGGTCTCTCATTGCTTCGAGGGTGCAGGGGCGAACCGACCGCCCCAAGAGCCAGGTGACGGCCCAAAATGTGGCGTGTGTCATTTATACCTCTGGCTCAACTGGTTTGCCGCGTGGGGTGTTGTTGGAGCATAACCCGACGATTAACCTGATTCAATCGTTTGCCGACACCTATCACCCCACCCCGGAAGACCAATTGGTGCCGCTGACTTCTATTTCTTTTGCCAGCTTTGTGGGTGAAATGTTGCCAATTTTGTGCAGCGGCGGCACGTTAATTTTGCCCACTCGCACCGAGTTGTTGGATTTTGCGGCTACTTCTGCTCTATTAACCCGCCACCATACCACCATGATTAGCACGGTGCCCACCTTGGTGACAACCATCAATGCCCGCAAGGATCATTTGCCCCATTTGCGTTTGTTGTTAAGTGGGGGGGAGATGTTGACATCCAGCGATGTGGATCATCTGTTGCAGTCGGTCAAAATTGCCAATGGGTATGGTCTGACAGAGACGACGGTTTGTTCTACCTATTATGCTTTCACCAAAGAGGATTTTCAGGGAAACGGCCGTATTCCTGTTGGCCGCCCCATCATGAATACCACCGCCTATGTGTTGGACGAAAACCTCAACCCCCTACCCATCGGCTGTTCGGGTGAGTTATACATTGGTGGGGTAGGAGTGGCGCGTGGTTATTTGGGCTACCCTGGTTATACGGCCGAACGGTTTATTCCCGATCCGTTTAGCTCCCAGCCAGGGGCACGGCTATTTAAGACGGGTGACAGAGCTTCTTTTCGTGAAGACGGCAACATTGATTTTTTCGGCCGTTTAGATTACCAGGTCAAGGTGCGTGGTTTTCGTATTGAGCCGGGCGAAATAGAAGTCACCCTGCGGGAACACCCCAAAGTCCAGGAAGCTGTTGTTGTGGTTCACGAGGACAACACGCGGCGCAAAGAGTTAAACGATAAACGACTGGTCGCTTACCTGGTTGCCAAACCTTATGTTTCCGTCAGTCTTGGCGAAATTCGCAACTACTTGTTAGACCTTTTACCCAACTACATGGTGCCAGCTGCTTTTGTGCAATTGTCTGCTCTGCCACGCACCCCCAACGGTAAAATCAATCGCCGCGCCTTACCAGAACCAGATGATTTTCGCCTCACACCCGAAACGGAGTTTGTCCCTCCCACAGACAGGTTACAAGAAGTGATTACCGAACATTGGCAAAAATTATTCCGCCTGGAAGGGATTGGTGTTTATGACGACTTTTTTGATTTGGGAGGGAACTCACTGCTAGGTACCCAGATGGTTTCGCGTTTACGTGCTGTGTTTCCAGTCAATCTTTTGTTACCCCACCTGTTTGACTCTCCCACTGTTAAGGATTTTGCCGAACGGGTAGAGTTGTTAATGTTAGATAAACTGGAGGCGATGAGCGAAGAAACAGCACAAGCCTTATTATTAAACGGGTCTTCATAGTTATGTCGTTAGAGCAGGAAAATGAGGTTCGTCGGGAAAAGTTGTCTCCCGTTAAACGCGCTCTGTTAGAGCGTTGGAAACGAGGTAACACCAAAACTGGGTACCTTATTACGCCGCGCCCAATGGCAGATACGGCCGATCTCTCTTTTGCTCAACAACGTTTGTGGTTTTTGGAACAACTGCACGAGCCAGATTTGCCCGCCTACAACATTCTAACGGCTACCCGCTTGCAGGGGGCGTTGAATGTCCCAGCGTTGACCAATAGCTTAAACAAGGTGATACAACGGCACGAAGTGTTACGCGCCAGTTTTCGTGCCGATGAAACAGGACGGCCGTTTCAACAATTTGCTCCTTCCCTCACCCTCTCCATCCCCATCACCGATTTATCACAACAGATAGATGTCGAAACGGCCGTTCGCACCACCCTTACCCACGAAGCCCAAACCCCCTTTGACCTCACCCGCCCCCCCTTATTGCGGGTGCGCCTCTTGCGGCTGGCGGCCCAGGAACACATTTTGCTCGTCAACATGCACCACATCATCTCCGATGGCTGGTCAACAGGTGTTTTTACCCGCGACCTGACCCTGATGTATGCCGATGTTATGGGAGCAACCGTCACCACTCTACCTGACCTGCCCGTGCAATATGCAGATTTCGCCTACTGGCAACGGCAACAGCTACAGGGAGAACTGCTGCATACCCAACTGGCCTACTGGAAAAACCATCTCAAGGGAACATTGCCGGTGCTGGAACTGCCCACCGATCACCCCCGACCAGCCGTTCAGGGGTTTGAAGGCCGCTTGCACACCTTCCACTTGACCCCCGAATTGACAACCCGGCTCAAAACAGTGGCTCAAGCAGAAAATTGTTCCCTGTTTATGCTATTACTGGCAGCTTTTAACGTGTTGCTCTATCGCTACACCGGGCAGGAAGAGATTTTGGTGGGTTCGCCTATCGCCAATCGTAACCAGGTAGAGTTAGAAGAGTTGATCGGTTTTTTTGTCAACACGCTAGTTTTTCGTAATGAGTTGTCAGGTGATTTACCCTTCCACCAGTTTCTCCAGCAGGTGCGTCAGGTGACGTTAGGTGCGTATGCCAACCAGGATTTGCCATTTGACCGCCTGGTGGAAGAGCTGCGCCCGGAACGTAACCTGAGTTATAACCCCATTTTTCAAGTTATCTTTGCCTTGCAAAACACGCCGATAGAACTACCGCCGATGCCGGGGTTGTCGGCTACCCATTTAACGGTGGAGACTGGCACTACCAAGTTTGATATGACCTGGTTGCTGGAGGAAACGGCCGATTTCCTCACCGGTCAAATTGAGTATAGCCCCAACCTGTTTGAAGCCGCTACCATCAGCCGCATGGCAGGCCATTTCCAGACCCTGTTAACAGCCATTGTCGCCGACCCGGCACAAACCATTGGCGCGTTACCCCTGTTAACGGCCGTTGAACAGGATCAACTGCTACTCCCCAACAACGATGCTCGCTACTTTCCCCCACAATTTTGTATCCACCACCTGTTTGCCCAACAGGCGGCACAAAACCCCGATTTTCCGGCCCTCACCGTGGAAAACCAGACCATCACTTACCAGGAACTTAATACACAGGCCAACCAACTAGCCCACTACCTGCAATCATTAGGCATTGGCCCAGGGGTTTTGGTAGGCATTTGCCTGGAACGTTCTTTGGAGATGGTCGTCTCCATTTTGGCAATTTTGAAGGCAGGTGGGGGGTATGTCCCGCTTGATCCCACCTCCCCGCCCGACCGTTTAGCTTTTATTTTGCAAGACGCGGCCATTTCTGTGTTGCTCACCCAAACCTTTTTGCTGCCCGATTTGCCCGAAAAAGCGGCCAAACACGTCATCTGCCTGGACAAACCCTGGAACAAAGACACATTTCCTATTAGCGATCCCATCAATGAAGTAAAACCCGATGATGTGGCATATGCCATTTATACCTCCGGTTCAACTGGCAACCCCAAAGGGGTTTTGATTACCCATTACAACGTGGTGCGTCTGTTCCAGGCCACCGACCACTGGTATCACTTTGGTTCCCAGGATGTGTGGACACTTTTCCACTCTTACGCCTTCGACTTTTCCGTTTGGGAAATATGGGGAGCGTTGTTGTATGGGGGGCGATTGGTGGTGGTGCCCTACTGGGTGAGCCGTTCGCCGGAAACATTTTATGAATTATTATGCCGCGAAGGGGTGACGGTTCTGAACCAGACTCCCTCTGCCTTCCGCCAACTCATTCAGGCTGAAGAAAAGTTGGGTGGGGCAGATGAACGGCTGCAATTGCGGTTGGTGATTTTTGGTGGGGAAGCGTTGGAGCTAAACAGTTTGCGCCCCTGGTTCCATCGGCATGGGGATGAACGGCCGTTACTGGTCAATATGTATGGTATCACCGAAACCACCGTCCACGTCACCTACCGCCCCATCTACCTGCGCGACCTGGAAACAGCCCCCGGCAGCGTCATCGGTCGCCCCATCCCCGATTTGCAACTGGTCATTTTGGATCAAAATCAACAACCCGTGCCAGTCGGAGTTCCCGGCGAAATTTATGTGGGCGGGGCCGGGGTGGCTCTGGGTTATTTGAATCGGCCAGAGTTAACAGCCGCCCGGTTTATTGAGGAGCGAGGCGTGGGAGTTGAGGAGCGAGGAGCGAGGAGCGAGGAGCGAGTTGGCTCTTCGCCCTTCGCCCTTCGCCCTTCGCCCTTCGCCTCTCGCCTCTATCGTACCGGCGACCTGGCCCGTTTCTTGCCCGATGGGGATGTGGAGTATCTGGGACGTATTGACCACCAGGTGAAAATACGGGGTTTCCGTATTGAGTTGGGCGAAATTGAAGCTACCCTATTCAATCACTCCTCTGTGCGGGCGGCGATGGTGATGGCGCACCAGATGGAGAAAAAGGAAAAACAACTCCTGGCCTATGTCATTCCCCATCTGTCTCAACCCGTGAACATCGGCACCCTGCGCCATTACTTGAAGACGAAACTGCCTGATTACATGATTCCGGCCCACTTCATTTTATTGGAGGAGTTCCCCCTCACCACAAACGGCAAAATTGATCGCCGTGCCTTGCCGTTGCCTGGCGAAGATCGGCCCGATTTGAACAAGGTGTATGTGCCACCGCAAACGGCCGTTCAGCAAACCCTGGCAACTATCTGGGGAGAGGTGTTACAGCTCAACCAGGTTGGATTATTAGACAACTTTTTTGAAATTGGCGGCGACTCCATTCGCACCATTCAGGTGTTGTATCAGGCCAGAGAGCGCGGCATTTTGCTCTCCTTGCAACAACTGTTCCAATACCAAACGCTGGCAGAACTGGCAAAAGCAGTGGAAACGGCCGAACAGCCCGCATTGACCCAACGCACAGCTTATCAACCCTTTAGCCTGATCTCACCAGCCGACAGAACCAACCTGCCAGTTGGGGTGGTAGATGCCTATCCATTAACCCGGCTGCAAGCAGGTATGTTGTTCCACACTGCCCTGGAGCAGGAAACGGCCGTTTATCACAACGTCACCTCCTTACGTATTCAGGCTGTTTATGACCCAAAACGGATGGAAACGGCCGTTGCCAATCTAATTGCCCGCCATCCGGTGTTACGAACAGCCTTCGACCTGCACCAGTTTAGCCAGCCGTTACAACTGGTGTACCGAAACATCCCCTTGCCACTGCACACTGCCGATTTACGCCAGCTTTCCCCCGCCGAACAAGAAGCGCACCTGGCAGCATGGCAAGAAGCTGAGAAAAAGCATCAATTTCAGTGGGAGGTAGCCCCGCTCTTCCGCCTGCACCTGCACATTTTACAGGACGAGCTATTCCAATTTGGGTTAACCGAACATCACGCCATCATAGACGGGTGGAGTGTGGCGACATTATTCACGGAATTATTCCAGTTGTATACCGGCACTACTCCGTTGCCCCGTCCTGCTACCACGTTTGCTGAGTTTGTAGCTTTAGAACAGGAAACAGTTGTTAATCCTGAGCAGGAATCTTTCTGGTTAGAGAAGTTGCAGGAGTGCCCGGCTCTCATGTTGCCGCGCTGGCCTGCGGAGCAGAAGGAACAACAGGGTATGTGGGTGCGGGATATTCCTTTGTCTGGTGGGGTATCGGAGGGGTTACGGCAAATGGCCCAGGCAACGGCCGTTCCCCTGAAAACCCTTCTGTTGGCTTCCCATTTGCGGGTGATGAGCGTCGTCACCGGACAAACCGATGTGGTGACAGGCATCGTCTTAAACGGCCGTCCAGAAACGGCCGATGCCGAACGAACCCTGGGGTTATTTCTTAACACCGTCCCGCTACGCATGGCCTTAACTGGTGGAACCTGGGCCGACCTGGTGCGGGCCACCTTTGCTGCCGAACAAGAGGTGTTGGCTTATCGCCGTTACCCATTAGCCAACATCCAACGACAGCACGGCCAACCCTTGTTTGAAACCATTTTTAATTTTATTCACTTCCATGTCTATCAAAACCTGGCCGACGTGAGCAGCCTAAAAATCCTGGACGAACAGTTTTATGGTGTCACCAACTACCCGTTTTCGGTGGAATTTGAACAACATCCAGCCACCGGACACCTGACCCTGATCATGGAGTATGACGCGGCGGAGTTTAGTCAGGCCCAAATTAACACTATCGGCGGGTATTATGTGCAAACGTTGACCGCCATGGCAAATGAGCCGTTTGCCCGTTATGAAACCCACTCCCCCCTGTCGGTAGAAGAATTGTCCCTCTTGCGGCAATGGAATGAAACGGCCGTTGAGTTTTCCACCCGTTCCCTTTGTCTGCCTGCCCTGTTCGAGGCACAAGTAGCAAAAACCCCCCAGGCGGTGGCGGTGCAGGCAGGCGGTCAGCAATTGACATATGACGAACTCAACCGGCGCGCCAACCAGTTGGCGCACCATTTACGCACTCTCGGTGTAGGGCCGGAAACCATTGTCGGGTTGTGGGTGAATCGTTCGCTGGAAATGTTGATAGGGTTGTGGGGCATCCTCAAAGCAGGGGCGGCCTATTTGCCGTTAGATACCTCTTATCCCATCGAACGGTTACGTTTTATGGTGCAGGATGCAGAAACGGCCGTTCTCCTCACCACATCCACCCAACAAGCCGCCGCCACCGCCCTGACGGCACAACTGCCAACGGCCGTTTCCCTGGTTTATCTGGACAACAGCCTGCCCGACATGCTACCCATTCACAACCCACGTAGCCCCATCACCCCAGAAAACCTGGCCTACATCATTTACACCTCCGGCTCCACCGGCCAACCCAAAGGGGTCATGGTCTTACATCGCGGGGTGGTCAATTACGCCACAGCCATTGCCCAAAAATACCAGCTACAGCCATCAGATCGGGTGTTACAATTTGCCGCTTTTAGTTTCGACGTAGCAGCCGAGGAGATATTTCCCACCCTGTTGACGGGCGGAACGGTGGTATTGCGCCCCGACGACATCCTTTCCTCCTACGAAGATTTTTCCCATTTTGTCCATACTCAACGGCTGACCGTGTTAAACCTGCCTGCCCAATACTGGCAGGGGTGGACGGCCGATTTAGTACAAACCAAAACCCCACTGCCTCCCCACCTGCGCCTGGTGGTGGCGGGCAGCGAAGAAGTTGCCACCGACTCCCTGCACCTGTGGCAAACCTGGGCTGGTTCGCGCATTCGGTGGATCAATGCCTACGGCCCCACCGAAGCTACCATCGGCACCACCTTTTATGAACCTGACAATGGCCCTTTGCCTGCGGTTGTGCCAATTGGCAAACCCATCGCCAATACCCAGGTCTATGTTTTGGATCACCATCGCCAACCTGCCCCCGTTGGCACAGCGGGCGAGTTGTACATTGCGGGTGCAGGGTTGGCGCGTGGTTACTGGCATCAGTCAGGGCTAACGGCAGAACGGTTTATTGAAGAGAAAAGGACGAAGGACGAAGGACGAAGGGCGAAGGACGAAGACGCTCCTCGCTCCTCGCTCCTCGCTTCTCACTCCTCGCTCCTCACTTCTCGCCTCTACCGCACCGGTGATCTGGCCCGTTTTCGCCCCGATGGCAACCTGGAATTTTTGGGCCGGGCGGATGAACAGGTGAAAATTCGCGGTTTTCGGGTGGAGTTGGGCGAGATTGAAGCCGTGTTGCGCCAACATTCGGCCGTTCGGGAAGCAGTTGTGCTGGCTCAGGTATACGGCCGTACCGGGAAACAGTTGGTTGCCTATGTGGTGCCCCGGCAGAAACAAGACTCCCTGACCGAGTTGCGCTCCTTTTTACAGGAAAAACTGCCAGCCTACATGGTTCCAACCCACTTTATCTGGTTGCCATCGTTGCCCCTGTTACCCAACGGTAAGATCAATCGGCGCGTTTTGCGAGAATCGGCCGTTTCTACACCCCCCAGGACTTTTGTACCCCCACGCACCCCAACCGAAGAAACCCTGGTTACAATTTGGGCCGAGGTCTTAGGATTGCCATCCGTGAGCATCCATGACAACTTTTTTGAACTAGGGGGTCACTCCTTGCTGATTACGCAGATTATTTCCCGCATTTTTCACCAGTCCGGTATCCAGTTGCCCTTACGAGCGTTATTTGATGCCCCCACGATTGCAGAACTGGCGGTACAATTAGTACAGGCTGAAGCTGCCCTGTTGGACGAAGACGAATTAGCGCAGCTATTAGCCGAATTAGACGAAGAATCTTCATAGGTTTTGTCTATTCTTTAGGGAGATTAGAAATTAGGGATTCGAGATGGTACAATCTCCAATCTCTAACCTCTAATCCCCAATTCTTGCTAAATCACAGCACAATTAACGACAGAAAATGAGCAAGCTGCAAAAAAATATCGCAGACCTTTCTCCTGAGCAACGAGAGTTGCTGCGGAAAAAACTGGCGGAAAAGAAAAAGCCAGTTGCTCCTCCCATCCTGCCTTATCAACGTAATGGTGACAATACCGCCCCTCTCTCTTTTGCCCAGCAACGCCTTTGGTTTCTGGAGCAGCTTTCGCCCGATCAATCTGCTTACAATGTGCCCACCCTCATGCGCCTGGAGGGGGAATTAGATGTAGACGGTTTGCAACGGGCGTTAAATGGGGTGGTTCAACGACATGAAACATTACGCACCTGTTTCCCTCAGGTAAACGGGGAGCCAGTGCAGCGTATTTTGCCTGAGGTGCAAATTTCCCTGCCTGTCACAGACCTGACCCATTTGCCTGCCGAAATGCGAAAAGGCGAGGCCATTAAACAGGTGATGAGTGAAACAGAACGGCCGTTTTCCCTTTCCCATGGCCCCCTGATTCGCGCCCACCTCTACCGACTGGATGCCACCACCCACCTCTTTTTCCTCAACTTTCACCACATCATTTTTGATGGCTGGTCGGCTGCTATCTTCTTTGGTGAACTGGCTCACCGGCTCGCTAATCCACAAGAACCGTTACCCGCCTTGCCGTTACAATATGCGGATTACGCCTTCTGGCAGCGGCAGCAGACCGCGCTGACGGAAACCCAGCTAACCTACTGGCGCAAAACCCTGAGCGGCTCATTGCCAGAGTTGCAACTACCCACCGATGCCCCACGAACGGCCGTTCCCACCTTTCAAGGAGCCAGCGAACTCTGTTTTCTCTCGCCCGAACTCAGCCACGCCCTGAAACAGTTGGGTAGCCAGGCCAAAACGACCCCCTTCATGACCCTCATGGCTGCCTTTAACGTGTTATTGCATCGTTACACAGGTCAGGACGACTTGCTGGTCGGTTTTCCCATTGCCAATCGGCCGCAAGAGGGATTACAAGAGCTGATTGGATTTTTCATCAATACCCTGGTGTTACGAACTCAAATTCAGCCCGATCTCACCTTTCGTGACCTGTTGGCCCAGGTTCGTGCCAATACGTTGTCAGCTTATGAACATCAGGATTTACCATTCGAGCGTCTGGTAGAAGTTTTGCAGCCCGACCGCCGTTTTGGCAACCCGATGTTCCAGGTGATGTTCGATTTGCAACCCGATTCCCAGGAGCAGGAGCAGTGGGGGGTGTTGTGGGTGACACCTGTGCCTCTGCCCAATGAGGTGGCAAAATTTGACCTGACGCTGGCGATGGCCGACACACCGACGGGGTTGGTGGCGGAGTTTGAGTACAATACCGCCTTGTTCCAGGCGGCCACCATTCAACGGATGGCAAACCATTTTCTCACCTTGTTGCAGGGGATTGTGGCAAACCCCGATGCCAGGTTATGTGATTTGCCTTTGTTGACCGAGACGGAACAGGTGTTGTTATCCAGTTGGAACCAGACAACGGCCGATTTCCCCGCCGAGTTTACCCTCCACGACCTGTTTGCGGCCCAGGTAGAACGTACTCCAGAAGCTATTGCCCTGGTGGCGGGCAGTCAGCAGTTGACCTTTCGCCAGCTAAATGAGCAGGCCAACCAGTTAGCCCATTACCTGCGCCGCCAGGGGGTGGGGCCGGAGTCGCTGGTGGCAATTTACCTGGAACGTTCCTGGGAAGCGGCCGTTTCTATGCTGGCGGTCTTAAAAGCGGGTGGGGCTTATTTGCCACTCGACCCGGCCTACCCGGCCGAACGACTGTTGTACATGCTGCACGACTCCCAAACGGCCGTTTTGCTCACCACCAGCCATACCCCGCCGTTACCAGGGGCGAACCTTGCCACCATTCAACTGGACACCGCCTGGTCACACATTGCCGCTGAGTCGGTGACAAACCCCACCACCACAACCACCCCGGACAATCTGGTATATGTCATTTACACCTCCGGCTCCACCGGACAACCCAAAGGGGTCATGATTCAACATCGTGGGCTGGTCAACTACGCAACGGCCGTTGCCCAACGATACGCCCTCACACCACAAGACCGGGTGTTACAATTTGCCTCACTCAGCTTTGATGTGGCAGCCGAGGAGATATTCCCCAGTTGGTTGAGTGGATCGGCCGTTATTTTGCGCCCCGAAACCATTTTGTCCTCCTTTGCCGCCTTCCACACCTTTATCGAACAGCAGCAATTGACCGTGCTTAACCTGCCTGCCACATTTTGGCAGGAGTGGGTGACACACCTGGTCAAAACGGAAGCTGTGTTACCCAACACCCTGCGATTGGTGGTGGTGGGTAGCGAAAAGGTGTCTACTGCCCACTGGCAGCAGTGGCAAAAGCGATTTGGGCACATTCGCTGGATCAACGTCTATGGCCCCACCGAAGCCACCATAGGCACAACCTTTTATGAACCAACGGCCGAAACCCACATCCCATCGGCCGCCATGCCCATTGGCCGCCCCATTCCCAATACCCAGGTGTATTTGTTGGATAAATACATGAACCAGGTGCCGGTGGGGGTGCCAGGTGAGTTGTACATCGGTGGCACCGGGCTGGCGCGGGGGTATCTCCACCAACCAGAGCGTACCGCAGAGCGATTTATTGAAGAGCGAAGGGCGATGGGCGAAGGGCGAGGGGCGAGAGGCGAAGAGCGAGAGGCGAAGGGCGAAGACGCTCCTCGCTCCTCGCTCCTCGCTCCTCCCTCCCCCCTCCTCCCTCCTCGCCTTTACCGCACGGGCGACCTGGCGCGGTATTGGCCTGACGGCACAATTGAGTTTCTGCGCCGGGTGGATGACCAGGTAAAAATTCGCGGTTTTCGTATTGAGTTAGGGGAAATTGAGGCAGTATTGCGCCGACATGCCCTGGTGCAAGAGGCAGTGGTGATGGTGCGCCAGGACGTGTCGGGTAGTGAACGGTTGGTTGTTTATGTGATTCCCCAGGAAACGGCCGAACCCGATGAAACGGCCGAACAGTTGCGGGGGTATTTGCGCCAACAGTTGCCCGCCTACATGGTGCCCGCTGCTTTTGTTTGCCTGCCAACCCTGCCACTCACCCCCAGCGGCAAGGTAGACCGCCGCGCCCTGCCCGCCCCCGACGAAACCACCCTGGGTTACGATGAACCACGCACCCCACTGGAGGAGTTGCTGGCGGGTGTTTGGGCCGATGTGTTGAAGTTGGAACGGGTAGGCATTCATCAAAACTTTTTTGAGTTGGGCGGTCACTCCCTGTTGGGCACACAACTCATTTCGCGCATTCAGCAGGTTTTGGGTATCACTTTCCCGTTACAGTCGTTGTTTACTCACCCCACAGTGGCGGAACTGGCAACGGCCGTTTCCCATCACACCCCGGCGGCAAAAACAGACCCCATCACCCCCCACCGCCAGACCAGCCAGTTGCCCCTCTCCTACGCCCAAAACCGCGCCTGGTTTTTTGAAGCCCTC
>CAZPEJ010000017.1:18352-21846 GCA_964585465.1 uncultured Ardenticatenaceae bacterium | reverse complement strand
TCACCCCACGGGTGTACATTTTTTTGGTTCAGTGGGAGGAAGTAGTTGTTTTGGCGGCAGAAACCAGCTTTACCACTCAGGTTTCGCTGGTTTTACAGGCGGATGATCGGTTTGCCACTTATCCACCGTTCCACTTTTCGCCAAACGGCCGTTGGCTGACCACAACCACCAACAGTTTTCGCCACCCGGCCCGCACCCTCTATCTGCACGACCTGGTCGCCGATGAAACCCAAATTTTGTCCGCCCCCAATACGTTTTTGCGCTACGACTGGTCTGCCGACGGGGAGTGGCTGTTGCGGGCGGAGGCTGGGCATCTGAGCCTGTATGCTCCGGCCTATCATCACCGGCGGCTCATTTTCCACGACTACGGGGAGTGTCCGTTTGTGGCGTGGGTGAATTGAGAAGTCACCGGTGGCGGCGCATTCCCCACCAGGCAATAACCAGACCTATCCCCAGTAACAGTAAAACGGCCGAAATTACCCCCCACAACCAGCCAGAATTGGATGGAGAGAGGTCGGGCGGCTGTTGCGGTGGCGGGTTTGTGGGTGGGGGAGTGGCAGTGGCAGGGGTAGAGGTCGGGTTGTTGGGGGCGGAAGTGGCAAACAACTGGGAAGTGGGGGTGGCGGGAACGGCCGTTGACGGGGCAATGGTTTCTATTGGTGGCAGGGTAGCGGCCGGGGCGATACTTTCCCCAGACACGGCAAAATGAACCCCTGTCACTTTCATGCCCAATCCTTCGGTAAACTGACCCTGAAACTCAATTTTGTAATAGGGGTACCCTCGGTCTAGTTTTGTCTCCGCCGTCACTGCCTGGTCAAAACCTTCGTGGGTTCCCTGGAGAGAAACAGGCACCCAAACGAGTGTCCACGCCCCGTCGGCCGAGTCACTGCCATAGATATTCACCTGGAAAACATCTACCCGAACAGCGATATAGTTGAGGGAAAAAACGGCCGTTTGCCGCCCTGCGTCAGCCTGCACCACCTGGTACAAATAATCCGTCACCCCTGGTTCACCCGCTCCATTAAATCGCTGGGGGCCTAACTTAGCCACCGGGCTTTCTGCGTCCCCACAAGGCGAAGGGTTCTTTTCCTCCCCCGTGCGAGCGACCCATCGGCCAGAAGGATTCACCCAACCGTTTAACCCATCCGCAAAACAGGGGTTTTGTATCAAATTATCAGCCGGAAGTTGAGCAAAAACAGGAATTGGGGCAAACTGTAATAGACAAAGAGTCAAAAATAGGAAAATCCATTTCATATACGCTACCAATACACACAATCAATAAACATTATCGAGAGTAACTTTATGCCGCGCAGAGACAGGGAGAGAAAACCCTCTGCGGCTCTGCACCCCTGCGCGAGAAACTTTATTCCCGATAAACTATCATAACGATTTAAGTACGATTACCACCAGGTTTTGAAGGTAAGCCGGGTAGAGCCTAAAATTTCTCCGTCATCTGCATAGGCAAATATCTCTAAATCTATCTGCTCCCCAGGGGGTAAGGAAACTGTCAACGGGGTGATAAGTTGCCCCTGCTCATCTGTTGCCCCCAAATCCAGGCTCATTTGTTGTTCGGTTGTCAACAAGACGGCCTCTAAATGAATGCCGGTAACAGGGCGATCTTCCGGGGTCAGGACGGTAATGTACACCGTTTGTTCTTCTCCGGCATACAGGGTGGGAGCCTGCACATACGCTTCAATGGTTACCTGGGATAATCCGGCTGAGGGGACAGGTTGGGCCAGCAAAAGCTGGCGATAGACAAAAGACATTTCGCTGTCGAAGTGGGCCTGCCCCAAAAAGCTGACCTGGATATGGTCATCGGTTGGGAGTTCGGGGTGATATTCTAAACGGCCGTTTTCAAAATACTGCACCACCTGACCTTCCACCTCCAACTCTGACGAAATAGGCATCCCCAACCAGCTTTCCGCCTGATATGCCTCATAAAAAGCCAAAAACTCCCCCCGTACCTGCTGTCCAGAGACCGGAAAGTCACGTACAGGGACATCCCCCTCCACAGTAACCGGCACGTAAGTTGTTAAACCTTCCAACTCCCACATGCCCAATGGAAAAACCACCACCTGCCCCACCTGAGCATCATAATCAAACCGCGCAGCCTGGAAGTATTGCAACTGTTGGCCGCCATTCACCTGAAAAGCCTCTGTGATAGGCAACCCAAAAACCCGCTGGCCGCCATACTGCTCATAAAATGTTTCAAACTCCGCCGCCACACGGGGTTCGGTTCCTGGGCCAGCTAAATCCTGACTGCTGCAAGCAGCCAGAACGACCCACAACAAAAGGAAAACCCCCCAGAAATGTTTTCTAATGATTCGGTGGGTGAACCGATGAAGTAACAAATTAACAAATTTGGATTGTGGCATAAACAAACACCTTCTACTCATACACCTTTTGGTCTAAGGTTTCGTGTTCTTCCCGTAGTCGCAAATAACTTTCGTACCGTTCTTTAGAGAGGCGGTTTTGGGAAACGGCCGTTCTCACCGCACAATTTGGTTCATGACGATGTGTACAATCGCTGAACTGGCACATCGCCACCAACGGCGCAATCTCCCGAAAATACCCATCCAACTCCCCCGGCTCCAGGTTAAACAACGCCAGACTGCGAATCCCCGGTGTATCCGCCACATACCCGCCCCCATCCAGCTTAAACAACTCCGCGTGTCGGGTCGTATGCAGCCCCTTATCTGTCGTTTTGCTCACAGCCTGCACCTTTAACCCCAACCCTGGCTGCAACACATTCAGCAACGACGACTTTCCTACACCAGAAGAGCCACTTAACACCGAAATCTTCCCTTGTAAACAAACCCGAAGCTCCTCAATCCCAGTATGATCCACTACACTGGTAAACAACACCGGATAGCCGATTTCCTGATACACCCGAAACTGCTGGGCTGCCTCCGCAAATCGTACCATGTCCATTTTAGTGACACAAATAATGGCTGGTAAATGGTTCATTTCGGCTACAACCAAAAAACGATCCAACTTACGTAAACTGGGCGCAGGTTGCCGTATAGAAAAAACAAATAACACCTGGTCTGGGTTTGCCACCAACACCTGCTCCTGGTCGGTAAGTAAATTTCTCCCAGTAGCCGAGGTACGGGTGCGGGACAAGACAGATTTTCGCGGCAAAACTTCCTCAATAATGCCTGTGTCGTCTGCTTTCACCGACAATATCACTTGATCCCCCACCGCCACCAGGGACGAATTTTTCCAGGCCTGTTTCAGCCGCCCCGCCAGATGGGAAACCACCACTTGCTCCTGGGTTTCCACCCAGAAAAACCCACTCTGCGCCCGAATAACCAAACCCGATGCCTGTGTATTCAGATAAACACTCCTATCATACGAGCTGTTAGCTGTCAGCCATTAACAGTTCGTAGCTTTTCCCTACCAGAACATTATAACGCAACGCATCAACAAAAAAACCTCCCGATTAACTTTGAAGTTTGATATTGTGATATGTTACAATGGTTTGAACATCACAA
>CAZPEJ010000017.1:0-18252 GCA_964585465.1 uncultured Ardenticatenaceae bacterium | reverse complement strand
CGATTAACTTTGAAGTTTGATATTGTGATATGTTACAATGGTTTGAACATCACAAACGGCCGAAAAACGATGAACGAACAAAAACAACCCATTCAACGAGATGTCCGATTGCAAACCAGGCAGTTAACACCTGAGCTAATCACCTACATTGTCGAAAAAATCGCTGATAATGTGTCTCCACGGCAAGTTATTCTTTTTGGATCATATGCACAGGGTGAAGCAACTGAATCAAGCGATTTAGACCTGTTTATTGTTCAGGATGGACAACAATCTAACCGCGCGATCAGGCAACAGATTGAGCGTCTTTTGTGGGGTAGGCATTTTGGTTTGGATTTGATTGTACGAAACCCTGATGAAGTGTCTAAAAATATAATGGACGGAAACCCATTTTACACTCAACATATTTTTACCGAGGGAAAGATATTATATGAGCGACCGACCTAAACGTCCGGTGGAAACACCGAAAGAATGGATACGGTATGCTTTGGAGGATTTGGGTGTGGCTGAACGGGAGATAAAGTATACGTCTCCAGCTTATCACACAATTTGTTTCTTGTGTCAGAGTGCAGCAGAAAAGTTTATAAAGGGATTCTTGATTTCTCAGGGATGGGTGTTAGAAAAGACACACGATATGGTTGCACTTCTTGAATTTTGCAATGATTATGATTCTGTTTTGGGAGCCATGTTAGCTGAAGGAGCCATATTGAACGAGTATGTTGTTGCAGGCCGTTATCCAGATGTGCTGAGTTTTGAAGACATTGGCAAACTTGAAGCGGAAGAAACGCTAAAAATCACCCAGCATATTGGTAAACGGGTGTTGGAATTGATGGTTACCTATTAAGAAGAGCCAGGTCTCAGACCTGGCTCCCTTTGTTTAACTTAGCCGTTTGCGGAATTCGGCCGTTAATGCAGGTACGATCTGGAATAAGTCCCCTACAATGCCATAGTTTGCCAGTTTGAAGATAGGGGCATCGGCATCTTTGTTGATGCTCACGATGACTTTCGAGCCACGCATCCCAGCCTGGTGTTGAATGGCCCCGCTGATGCCGCAAGCAATGTATAGGTCAGGGCTGACGGTTTTACCCGTTTGCCCAACCTGGTGTTCGTAGGGAATCCAGCCAGCGTCTACAGTAGCGCGGGAAGCCCCCAACGCCGCGTTCAACACACCAGCCAGTTCGCGTAATGGGTCGAACCCTTCTGGGCCACCCACACCGCGCCCACCACTGACGATGATGCTGGCATCGTTGAGGCTGACCCCCCCCTCTTTGGTGGCAAAACCGGTGATTTTGCTGGGAATGTCACCTTCAGAGACGGCCGCAGAAACCCATTCGGCCGTTCCGCTTTTGCCTGTAGAAGTTGCTTGTGGGAAGGCCCGGCTGCGAAGAGTGACAATTTGTAACCCACCTGTCACAAATACAGTAGAGAGCAGTTTACCAGCGTAAACCGGCCGGGTTACCTTGACGGTGCCGCCCTCGACTGCCACTGCAATACCGTCGGAAACCAGTCCGGCATCTAAATCGGCCGAAACCCAGCCCGTTAGATCGCGCCCCAGAGAAGAAGCCCCGGCCAGAATAACGGCCGGTTGCCGTTCCTGGGCCAGTTTTGTCAACAAAGGGCCATACGCTTCCACACGGAAGTTTGCCAGGGTGGCATCGTCGCAGCCAATCACGGTATCTGCCCCCAGGTCAAAAGCGGCCGTAGCAACCCCCCCGACGTTTTGCCCAAAGACCAGTGCCGTCAGTGGTTGTCCCAACTCGTTGGCAACGGTGCGGGCCGCGCTCATCACTTCTTTGCTGATGGCTTTCAGGCTGCCATCACTGTTTTCCATCCAAACCCATACACCGTTCATATTACTTTCTCCTGGAACAATTTATCAACTAAATTTTTGACCTGTTCCTCTACCGTTGCGCCTGCGATCATGTGAACTGTGCCGACACGCGGGGGCGGGCTGTAGACATGTGACCAGTTGGCGTTGCTGCCTGCTGTGCCCAGCTCTAAATCCTCTGCCGACCAGGCCGGGATGGTGGCGCGGTTGGCTTTGCGGATGCCCATGAAGGAGGGGTAACGGGGTTCGTTAATTTCTTTGACCACGTTGATAACGACGGGCAGGGAGGTGGTGACGGTTTCTTTGCCATCTTCTACCAGTCGGTCTACGGTGATGCTGCTGTCGCTGATTTCATGAATGGCAGAAACAAAGGTGAGGGGTGTCCAGCCGAGTTTACGGGCCAGTTGAACGGCCGTTTGCCCCGTATCCCCATCAATCGCCTGTTTGCCACAAATGACAACGGACACATCACCTACTTTGTGAATGGCGGCAGCCAACACTTTGGCTGTGCCCAGGGTATCGGCCCCTTCAAAGGCGGGATCGGAAATACGAATCGCATCCGTGCAGCCCATCGCAATACAAGTTTTCAGGGCCTCATCACTCGATTCATCCCCCAACGTTAAAGCTGTTACAGAGGACGCACCATGATTTTCCATGAGCCGAATGCCTTCTTCGATAGCATATTCATCCCAGGGGTTGACCACATTGGGTTTGCCGCCTGGATCATCCCAGCTGACCTGGCCGCTGGCATTGATTGTCAAAACGGCCGTTGTGCTGGGGGTTTGTTTGGTACAAACGACTACTTTCATATAAACCTCCAGAGGTATGTGGCGTATGGCCTATGACGTATGGGTAAAAAAGTGTTACACCACACGCCATACGCCATACGATTAAATTTCCATCAATAAATGATGATTTAGGTATTTCAAACGCTCAACAAACGTTTCGTTGGTAAATGTAAAGGTGGTGGCTCGCCAGGAAAAAGTTTGGATAGTGGCAGAGGTCAGCACGGCCTTTTTTTCCGGCCGGGCCGCCTGGTCAACCACACGGTGAAAGAGGCGCAACACAACCCAGCCCGCCAACCCGGCGACCACCAAAACCAGCAACAGGCGAATCCCAAACGATAAACCCGCCGGAGTAAGTAACAACCCTATTGCCAGCAAGAGCAAGGTGATAACGGCCGTTACCAACCAGCCAATCTTTTGCCACCGCTCTTCATCCCCCGACCTTTTCTGCACAATTTGGGCACATTGGGCACACAGAGGCACATCTACCCACCGCGTCACCCGGCCGATCCGCTTCCGCAACTCTAACTTTTCCGTTCCAGGTTGGGCGCAATGCACACAGAGAGCCGGAAATTGAATGGCATGGTTCGGGCGAACCTTTATTTTAACAGGGTAGGGCATGGTATCTACTCAGCTTGCCAAAATGCCGCATCATAAGCAGGTAACTCGCAGCGCAACGGTTTATCCTGGCGATTGCCAAAAGCGTATGCCGCTTGCATCAGTTGGTGAATTTCGCTGGTGCCTTCGTAGATAATGGCCCCGCGACTATTCCGCAAAAACCGCTCCACATCGTACTCATCCGAAAAACCATACGCCCCATGCACCTGAATCGCTTCATGCGCCGCCTTAAAACTCATATCAGTGGCATACCACTTCGCCATAGAGACCTCGCGGGTGTTGCGAATGCCCTGGTTTTTCATCCAGCCCACCCGCAAATACAGCAGCCGGGCGCAATCGTACCACTGCTGCATGAAGGCGATTTTTTGCTGCACCAATTGGTGATCGGCGATGGGTTTGCCAAAGGTTTTGCGCTCCTGGGCATATTTGATGGAGGCTTCCTGACTGGCGCGAATGAGGCCTGTCGCCCCGGAGGCAACTGTGTAACGGCCGTTATCCAGGCAACTCATCGCAATCTTAAACCCTTCCCCCTCTTCCCCAATCCGGTTCGCAGCAGGCACCCGCACATCGGCACAGTTTACCCAGCCAGTAGAGCCAGCCCGCACCCCCAACTTGCCATGAATATCCCCCGTTGTCACCCCGGCCATGTCCTGTGTAACCATAAAAGCGGTAATGCCGTCGTGAGCCGGTTGGGCGTTCACATCTGTCTTAGCAAACCAGAGGAAATGATGGGCTTTGGAAGCCAGGCTGATCCACATCTTTTCCCCGTTGAGAATATAATCATCCCCATCGCGCCGGGCTGTAGAGCGCATCGCCGCCACATCGGAGCCAGCCCCCGGCTCGGTGAGGCAAAAGGCGGCATATTTTTCTCCTTTGGCCTGGGGGGTGAGGAAACGTTGTTTTTGCTCCTCGCTGCCCCATTGCAACACCGCCATACTGTTCAACCCCATATGCACCGACATCACCACACGTACTGTGGAATCAATACGCTCCAGCTCCTCGCATACCAGCCCCAGGGTGACATAATCAAACCCCTGGCCGCCATACCGCACCGGAATGTTGATACCCAGAATGCCTAACTCCGCCATGCGGGGCAAGACATCGGGGTTCATCTCTTGTTTCCGATCCCACAGTTTGATGGTGGGATACACTTCTCTTTCGCCAAACTCGCGCACCATACGAGCGGCACTTTGTTGTTCTTCTGTCAGCGAAAAATCAAGCATGGGAATACCTACTGTTGTGAAATTTGTTGCAATTATAACGCTGACAGGAGGGGAACGCAATATGTCGCAGTGCGTCATGACCAATGGCTCAGGTGAGAAGGGTTATGGCTGGATGGCAAAAATGAATACACCATTTCGCCCGTAGACGATAGACAGGTGGGGATTGGCAGCCAACTGGGCCGGATCAAAAAAACCACCACGCTGTCCAACAAAGATGTGGGTGTACCCTTGCTGGTCTAACCAATCGGCTTGATGGGCGGCTGACCAATTGGTAACGGCCGTTGCTGCTTCATTAAATGCGCTTACCGACAAAACCAACGCCAGACTGTAACCATAATCGGCCGGGGGGGTGCTGCTGGCCCGGCGGGTTAACGGCACAATCCAGGCTCCCCCGTCGCTGGCAGCCCAGGTGTTCCCCAACCAGAGCCAGCTATTCACCGCCACTTTAGCCCCGGCGGGCAGGTTGTTATCGAGCCATTCCAGCCCGGCCAGGTCAGCATTGCGGACTAAAATGGTTTCTGGATTGAGGATGGTGATTTGTTGGCGCACCCCAAAGAGGAAAACGGCCGTTAATACCCCTCCCATCACTACATAACTCACCCCCCCGGCTCGCCCATCCCACCAGATGTGATGTACCAAAATGCCCAAAAAGAGAGCCAGAGGCAGGAATAAAATGATGTACAAGCTGTTTAGATTTACCAACGCGGTGGTGGGCAGGCCAAATTTGTGCCCAGAGAGCAACAAAATCGTTACCGCCCCCCACCCACACAACACCAGAGGAAAAGCTGTCCACCGCTGCCGCCGCAGGGCTGCCAGGAGGGTCAACACAAACCCCACTGCTGCCGCCAGCCAAAAAGCAGTTTCCCACCCCACCTGGATATAGTTAAATGGGAAGTCGTTATACCCAGGAATGTTATATTGCAAAGCCCCCACCGGGTTTGTCACCTGGAGTAAATCGGCGATGCGTGGCAGGGTGAGGGGGAGAGCCAGCAAAACGGCCGCTACTAAATATCGGCCGTTGCGCCCCCGATTCACCAACCAGGCCACTGCCACAAAGGGGAGATAAAAGAGGAAAACACGAAAATGCACCAGGAATAACCCGGCCGCCAGCAGACCCAGCAAAGGCCAGGTTTTACGCCACTGTTTGCTGCCGTGTAGCAGTTTCCAGGTGAAAGCCAACAACACCGGCATGAGGAAAACGGCCGTTAATTGGGTCAACCGTCCCCAGGTGGCATAATAACCGGGGAAAAAGAAGGGGAAAGCAACTAGAAAAGCCGCCAACAAAGCCGCCCGCCGTTGCCGTGTCACCAGCCAGGCCGCTGCATAAACGGTTAAGGGCAATAGGCCGTTGAGCAACTGCCCCAGATAGAGCAACAAGCGCGGGAGCGGCCAATTCGTCATCAGTTGTAAACTGGCGGCCAGGGTGTGAAAACCAAAATGGTAGGGAAAACGGGTCACTTCGGGCAAATAGGGGGCGTACTGACTGGGGGTTTGCCCATTTGCCACCATAACGGCCGTTATCAACGCATGGCGACTGGCATCTACCCAGGGAGGGGCCAAAATGTCGCGCACCGCCAGCAACCGGGTTGCCAGGGAGATAAGAAGGAGCAGGGCGAGGAGGGTGTGAGGGGAGAGGAGCGAGGCGCGAACGGCCGTTCCCCAACCCCAAACTCGAAACTTGAAACTCGAAACTTGAAACTTGAAACCCGAAACTCGAAACTTGAAACCTATAAAAACCAGCCACCCCAGGCCAAAAAGCAGCCAGAGCAACCAGCCAGAAAAACGGCCGTTTACCAGTGTCACCCCATACCAGATCAGCGGCCAAACGGCCGTTCCCAGGGCAAATGCCACTCCCCACCACACCCCGTTTCCCCACTGCCGCGCCTGTTTTACCAGCAGCAGCACCAGGCAGCCCGGCAGGGGAATAAAAAAGAGAGCCAGCAGCCCCAATGCCCCTTCGTAATACAACGCCTCCGCCAACACGCGCCCGGCCGAGAGCCAGGATAACTGGTAACGGGTGACAAACCGTAACGTCTGGGCAATGGTTGGTGTCACTTCCGTCTCCAACGCTCCTGGTACCAGCGTCAACTGCCCCCGCTGGTACACATTCAGGCTGTACCCCTGCACCGAGATGGGATTGGTGGCATCTCCGCTCAGTTGCAGGGTGTAGAGTCGCCCGGCCGACTGGTGTTGGGGTGGGAAACGCAGGGTATACAGTTGTCCCTGTATTAACGGCCCGGTATCCAGGGTTTGGTCAAAAACAGGGGTGTTGTGGTCGTCAAGTAGTTGGATGCGAAATCGGCCGTTTCCCTCCCCCGACCGCGCCAGCAAAATCTCTACCTGCGATAACCCATCGTGAAGCGGGTAAAAGGTCTGCTGGATGAGCAAGCCGTGGGAAACCGGTAAAGCTGTATTTGCCCTGGGCTGGGTCATGTCATCGGCCGTCAGGGGAGACAGCAGAGAGGCCAACGGCCGGGGCACCGCCGCCCCGCCCCACCGTAACCACCCCAGACAAGCCAAAACCCCCACCAAGAAGGCCAACCGTTTGAACCAGGGAGAGGCAAACATGTGTGCAAAACGTTGCTGCATCGTAAAACTGCTTAAAGCGTGAATTGGGAAGCTCACATTTCAGGTTTGTTCTGTGAGTGTATACCGTGTGATGTGTCCTGTGCAAACGTCGCCTGAGCCTATCAAAGGCGACATTGGGCTTCGACAAGCTCAACCCTCGGACAAACTCAACCCGCAGCGTGTATCGTTATCTCAGATCAACCCCTTTCACCGCTACGCTTCGGTATCTATTGACCTACGGCCGATCTACGCCCTCTTGCATTTGCAAAAAGATTTTTTATAGTGTGTTTATACCTGTCTGGTTACAAACTCCATGGTGGATGTTGACAATGGTGGTGTGATGAACACCCAATACACAATCCGCATGATGTCATATGTAATATACACTCTTCTGTTTGCATCTATGGTAGGTAAAGTTTGTAAAATCACAAGGAAGTATTGAAAAATGAAGATAAAACGTATTGGTATTGTATTCTTATGGTTCGGTTTGTTTTTGATTGGGTGTGCAGCCCCCCGTGAGGCTGTGCCTACCCAGGCCAGTGTGGCAGAGGTGCCGGTGGAAACAACGGCCGTTTCTGTGCCCGCCACCGCCACTGCCGAACCTCAACCAACGGGAACGGCCGTTAATGGACAACTGGTGAACGCGGAAGGTATTACCCTGGTCTATGACCCCTCCCTGGCTTCGGCCGTTAGTGGGGCTGTTGTGCCGGGTTTTGGTGGCGCGCCTGCCATCCCAGAGTTTATTAAAGAAGCGTCCCATGTGTTATTCACCTTTGAAGGGGTTAACAGCCTCGACAATTACCATCAGCCCCGACTGCGGGTTTATGATTTGCAGGATTACACTCGCCTGGCCCCGGCGGCCGGGGAGGTGGTGGAAAGCCTGAAAACCTTGTTGACAGAACGGCCGACAGCACCAGAACAAGTCCCCTATTTGCCGTTTGCCAATGCAGCCCAGGTATTTCGCAGCAATGTGGCATATGTAGAATTTCCCGGCGGCTCCGGGGTGCGGTTTGTCACCTACTACGCTCAGGACGTTTCCCCGGTGACCAACGCGGATATTTTCTACGCTTTTCAGGGGATAACGGCCGATGGCAACTATTACATCTCGGCGGAGTTTCCATTGAATACGGCCGTTTTGCCCGCCAACTTTGAAGCCGCCGCCATTACCGATTACGAACAGTTTGCCGCCAACTACCAGCCATACCTGGACGGGGTGGTGGCACAATTAAACGGCCTGACGGCAACAGATTACACCCCCAACCTGAACCTGTTGGACGATATGATCCGTTCCCTCACCGTTCCAGCCACCCTGGCCCTGCCGCAGACGGAAATTCCCGTCTTAAATCCTTGCCCCACCATTCCAACGGCAGCCGCAGTGGCACAGAACAATAACTTCGTGAATACCATCTCTTTTCTGGATGCAACGGGTGCGTCACTCTGTGATGTGCAGTTGCATGCCGAAGATGAGGGCAACATTGCCGGAATGCAGGTTGTGGCAGGCTCCGTTTATTATGTGTACAACCGATGGGCTGATCTAACTGCTTCTCTGTGGCGGCTAAACCCAGATGGCTCACAAGAAAATTTGGCCTTTACCACCATTGACAATAGCAACTACTACCCGTTTGACTTTATCGTTTCGGCGGATGGCAGCCAGGTCGTGTGGTCTTATGTGTTGCCCGACCAGACAGAAAGTGGCGACCAGGTGATGATGCAGGTGGCAGGTGTAGATGGTTCTAACCTGGTGACCTTGTTGGATAAGGCTCCTGTGGAAAATTACATGGCCCCCCAACTGATTCGTTTTACGGCCGACACGGTTTATTACGCCTTGCAACTGATGTGGGTGGATGGTACGTGGGAGACGGTAAACGGCCGTTATCCCAATGTGTATCGGATTCCCGCCACCGGTGGACAGACAGAACTGCTGTTTGATTGTGCCACGATTAACGTGCAGTGGTGCGTGGGGGATGTTTCGGCCAATGGGCAGGCCATCGCCTATGTTGACCGGGCGGCCAACCTGATTCGGGTTATTGACACGGCTGGAAATGAAGTAGGCAGTTTTGCCACCCCAACGGCCGATTATGTTGGGCACCCTATCTTTAGCCCTTCTGGCACTTTCCTGGCTTTTGTGACCGCCACAGTGGTGGTTGATGAAACCATTGGGCTGCCCACAGCTAAACCGGGAAGCCTCTACTTCATTGGTGCCCCTTTCCGCGCCGAAGCGGGGCAACTGGTGCAGTTGGATGAGTTGAGCGGTATCTGGAACTGGCTGAATGATGAACAGGTGGTGTATACGATGTCTGACTCGGCAACTGGTTTGTATGAGTTTGGGGTGGTGGACATTACGGGCAATAATCGGCCGTTTGCCGAACAACCCTACTATTTGCAAGCGGTTGGTCAATAAGAAACGCGGATGACATAACCTACAGGAGATTAGAGATTGGAGATTGGAGATTGAACCAATCTCCAATCTCAGTTCTGATGTATTGCGTCTTGCGTATGGATGATGTGATATGCAAGACACAATCAATTTTGTCCGTTACCTCTGTTTGTGGCTGGTGAGCAGATCCGCTATAGATACCTGGAAACCGGGCAAAATATCTTCCATGATTAACATGTCTTGCTCCCGTAACTCTTGCATTTGGGTAGGGGAGCGAAATAATGAAACTAATCTTTCTTTAGGCTCCACTACCAGTACGACCACCACACCAATTGCAAAATACTCACGCAACTTTTTTCTTACATCCACCCATCGGTCATTGGTAGACATAACCTCGACAATCAATTCAGGAGCTACCTCTAAAAAGCCATCCCCACGATTTTGGGCCAGACGTTCATGAGAAATGTATAACACATCAGCTCCACGCACGGTGTCGGGATTTTTGTGTGTATAAATACCTATTTCCCCTACCATGACTTCCCCTAAATCATGTTCATCTTCTACAAAGTTGCCAATGATTCGAGCAATATGATACTCCAGTCGTCCATGTGGCATTTTTGTCGGACTCATAAGAACAATCCTTCCCTCTACCAGTTCGCAGGGGCCAATATCTCCCATTTCCAACAGGTTAGCCCCAGTCAGTAATGTTTCTCCCACTGGAGATGAGAGTAATTGTGTAGTGGGTGAGTGGATGATGATTTGTTCAGACATGTCACGTTTTACTTTCTAACAATTTGAGCAGATGTCTGTTGAAGATGTCACATGTTTCCAGGGGTGAAAGAGGGTTAAGCCCCTAGCCCCCAGGTGTATTCCAAATTACCCCATCCCGGCCCAAATGTGTGGCTGGTGATGGGTTTGCCGTTGATTCGGCCGTTTAAGCCGTCTACTTTGAAGAGGTATTCGTTGTAGTTGAATCGGCTACGCAGCAAGTTGGCAAAAATTTTCTCGTCTAACAAAAATTGGGTGTGAGCGTGGGAAACGGCCGTATACTCCAGAAAATCCCCATTTGCCGAATGACACGCCACCCGAAAGTTGGGGTATTTGCGGCCGTTGGTGACGGGAATAATCCGCGTTTTGTCGAATAACAAGGTGTTTTGGTAACGGCTTTCGGCCGTACTGATGTAACTGCTCGGTTTGATGGGGATGCTGGGTTGTTCCAGCCAGTTGGGGAGATACCAGGTTTCGCGGCGAAACACATTCAAACCAAAATAGGGACTGAAAGCAGAGAAAACGGTCTCGTCCTCAAAAGCGACCCAAATCCATTTCCAGGGAAAGGGGTGGATGTTGAGGCAAACCCGTTGAAAGTAACCAATGCCTTCTAACTGTTCTACGCCGTTGGGGGAGGCAAATTCCCCTTGAAAACGCAGATGTTTCCAGGCAACCACCTGGGAGCCACCGAAGGAGGTGGTGAGGCTCATCACGTCGTCTGGGGCGGTAATTTCCGATTCTGGGTCGCCCCACACCTGGAAGTTGGCGCACCCTTTGGGGCCTTCTACCTGGACATGAATGCCAAACGGTTTGTCGGGGAGGGTACGCATTTCGCAGCCATAGGAACGGCCGTTTTCCATCTCGGCCCAGGCGGTAATAAACCCGTCCTTACTCAGGGTGGCTGGTGCTGGTTGGTGAACCAGTTCGTCGTGCATGGAACGGCCGTCATAAATCCATCCCACCGTCATCCCAGCCATCTGTTCCACAGTCCCGCTGGGTTGGGCATTTTTCGCCAATCCCTGGTGCCACACCCCGTTGATGGCTAAAGAATCTCCCACTTTGGTGAGAAAGGTAAACATCATCTGTTTGGGGCCAAACCCCTGTTCTTGCCGGGGCATAAGCAAAAAATACCACCAGGCCGAGGAGTGACGGTTTTGCCACTGGGGGAATCTATCCCAAATCATGTCAAATCCCCGTTGTCGTTCGGGCGAGATGTGCATAAATCCTCCAGAAGGTGAGATGAGAGATTGGAGATTCTCAATCTCCAATCTCTCATCTCCTATTCGTTGTTACTCATCTTGTCTGATGGCCGGTAAATAGATGAAGTGCATGGTGTTGGCGGTGGTGGAAAGCACGACACTATCGCTCAAGCTGTTATTACCCTGAGAAACGGCCGTTACCGTTGTCATCTCCACATGTCCATCGTGGGCATCGTGGGGAATCTCTACCATCACATGCACCATATCAGCTTCTCCAGGGCCTAAGATGATATTGGCGGGCAAGGTAACAGTCCACTCACCGGTAGCAGACAGGTCAAAGGTATCCGTGATGCTGCCGGTGTTGGTCATCCACACCATGTACATAACCGTTTCCCCTGCGCCTCCTTCGGCCGCCATATCTTCTGAGAAACTGACCCCATATTGGTGTTCGGTGGTGAAGGCAAATGTGGTGGAGGTGTTATTGCCGCAGGCGTTTTCGGCCGTTACGCGCCAATAGTAGGTGGTTGAGGGCAGCAGAGCGTCCCCTGCTGGAACGGTGTGGGCCGGGCCAGAAACCGTTACCGAGTACACCACGTTACTCATACCCATATCGGTTGCTACTTCTAACAAGTAAGAATCTGCCATCGGAACGGCCGACCAGGCAAAATCAGTTTCTCTGGACACACCCGTTGCCCCGTCAGCAGGTGTTGTGAGTGTGCTGCTGGTGGGTACATCTAACAGTGTGAGTTGAACAGTCGCTGTTAATGTAGCAGTGAGGGAGGCGGCGGAAATATCCAGGCTGTAATCCCCGGTGGTGGCTGGCCCGCTGTTGGTGAGGGTCAGGGTGGTGGAAGCAGGCGGGATAATCTGGTCACTCCCAAAAGCGGCCGTGTAGCCAGCCGGGGTGCCATTTACAGACAGAGCCAACGGCCAATCAATGTTGAAGGCGGTGATACCAATCCCATAAACTGCTTCATCAGGAATACAAACCGATTGTTCGGCCGGGGTCACATCCAAAGATTGCGAAAACGGCAGGGTGGTAGGTTGCAAAACAAAAAGCCCTTGTTCAATGCCACTAACCACGACGACCCCACTGTCAAAATAAGGGTAGACACTCCAGGCTCCGTTAAAACTGGCACTGTCACTGCTGGGGTAGATGTCAAAAAATGCTTCCTGGAACAAACTGCCGATGGAGACATTGGTCAGGTCTACAATACGTAACCCGCTGCGATAGTTGGCTTCAAAAGCATAATTTCCGCGTGTATACAAATTGTGGTCAATCGCCGGAACTGGTGCATCATAAAAACCAACTAACGTGGGGGCATTTAGGTCGCTGACATTCAAAATGCGCGTGCGTGTGTTATGACCAAAAGATTGTTCGTCCAATTCATCATCAAACAGGAAATAAACCTGATCTTCTGTCAACCACCCTTGATGGGTATAAGCGGAACCAGAGTAGGTGAACCGGAAAAGTTGTACAGGGAATGTTTTAATGGTCACGTCTACGATGGTGACAGAATCCTCATTGGAACTGAAACAGATTTCATGCCCTTGATAGGTAGTATCGGGGCCGTTATAGACCACACATTGAGTATCATGGGTATAACCGTCAGAACTAAAACAACCAGCATTTGAGGGGTTGAGGGGATTTTGTATGTTCACCATATGCAGGCCGCCGCTACAAGTGCTGGTGCCTACAGCATAGGCATACCCGGTGTCTTCATTGATGGCGATATTGTGGGCATTACCAAATTGGTTATAGTGGGCATCCTCGGTAAAGGTGGTGGGAGGGGTGGGGACATCACGCAAACGGGTTAAGTCGAAAACCTGCATTCCATGACCAGAAGCCTCGCTGACAATAAAGGCATAATCGTTATATACCTTGATGTCGCGCCAGATGGTGCTGCTGGTGTGGGTGGGCAGGTTGCCCAAATAGATTGGGTTAACGGGGTCGCTAATGTCTACAAAACCTGTGCCATTTGTCCTTCCCATTAAAGCGTACTCTTTGTTTGTGAGGGGGTCTGTCCATCCCCAAATATCGTTCCCGTTGCCACCCCCAATGCTGGCGAGTGGTAAATAGGCTAACAAGTCCACATTAGAGCAAGGGTATGTTCCAGCAAATCCGCCAACGCAGGGAGTGTAGGCCATGGGGGCGCGGTTTTCTGGGGGTTGGGAATCGGCCGCAAAACGTTGCATAAAAGCTTCTACGTGCGCGGGGCGTTGTGGGGTTTCGGTTTGGGCAGCGGCAATGCCAGCTTTAGGAAGGTTGCTCCATACAACCAGTAATGCAGCCAATAAAACAAACATGAACAGGGGGAAATGGTTATTATTTTTCATATACTCCTTTTGAACCAATGACTAATGGGATTTTATGTTGGATATGATGAGCCTACTTTAGATGCCTGTATTGTATGGATTAGACATTTATTGAACAAGGGATAAATGGTAAACTGGCAAGGTTTGTGTCAAATCGGACAGGTTTGGTAAACTTGCCGTTATGTTGAACCGAACTGTTTTTGGGATAGGTGTTGTGGCTTTTGTGGTGGTGGCAACGGCCGTTTTGCTGGGTTGGCGTTTGCTCAATGGGGATAGTAGCTTGCTGCGGCAGGTGGTGGTGACGGAGGCTGTCATTACGCCCAACGCCGATGGCGAAACGGATGCTACCCTCATCCAGTATGAACTGTCGCGTAATGCCACCGTTTCTATCTATTTTGAAAATGAAGCTGGAGAACGTTTTTACTTCCGCCAGGATAAATTACGTGGAGCGGGGGAGTATGCTGTTGTATTTAGCGGGGTAGTGGATGGGTATCGTTTGCCCGACGACCAGGTGCAGGGGGAAATTTTGGCGCGGCTGCTGCAAAACGGCCGTTATACCTGGACAATTGAAGCCATTGACGACAACACCATAAACGAAAAACAACAGGGCACCATCACCATCGCCGACGTAGATGCCATTTTACCCGATTTGCTCGATTTTGAACTGGACAAACAACACTTTACCCCCAACCAGGACGGCATTGACGACCGGGTATTGATTCAGTTTTATCTGGCAAAAGAGGTAGTTAGTACACAGGTGTTTCTGTATGACGAAAACGAAGGGGTGGAGCTGCCTATCTCTGAACTGGTGCGTAATGTGCCGCCCAATACCGCCGGGCGGCATTATTACGATTATGAAGGCGGGGTAGATAAAAAGGAGTTACCGCCAGCCGACGGTACTTACCCGATTGTGGCAATGGCTGAGGATGCCGAAGGGCAAAAAGTGCGGGTGCAAAGCAGCCTGACCATTCAATTTGGGGGGGTGCCTTATGCGGATATTTTGCCCGCCAGTGTGGGGGATACGGTGCAATTTAGCGCAACGGCCGTTCCCCTGTGCGACACCATCCTGATCACCCTCACCATTGAAAACTATGGAGCCACCCCTATTCGCACCAGCGGCCCAGAACCAGGCACTGTCTACGATTCCGACTGGAACTACAACACCCTGGGCTGGTACACCGAATCGGGGGCCTGGCGGGTGGCTGTAGGGTTTGAGAACGAACTCACCAATTACCCCTATCGTTGGGCCATTGGCAACCAGGACGAGTTGACCAAAATTGGCGACCATTATTACCTGATGCCCGGCCAGCGGGCTGTTGTCACGGGTGGGATACGGGTCGTAGACGTTTTTGGTGAGCGCAACCCCCAACCCATGTGGGCCGGGTTGATTCACGAAGACGTAGAGATTTCACAATTTAACAACCGTGTCGGTACCCAAGAAATCCTGGTAGACATCCCAGATACCGCCAATGTTTCCCCCTGTGAATTGCGAGAAATACCCATTCGCCCCCAAACTGGCAACTAATCCTTATTGTTCCCTTAATCCATAGGTCTAGCCGTTGCTCTTTCAGGTGGAACAAGGCTACACTTAACAGACTTTTCAGGCATCGTAACGATTGATACTGGTAAAGGGTACAAAACGTTACGGCCGTTTTTTGGGTAATGAAGAAGTTGTTAGACGGCAACCGGGTAATCCATCATCAGGTACTATATACTGTATACTGTCTCCTGTATACGGTCTTCTGTTTTCTCCTCGCCGCTTGCCAGCCACAAACAGTTCCGGTGGAGGTAACACGGTTGGTAGAAGTGGTGGCGGGGGAAGATTCGGCCGTTTCTGCCCCCACACAAGTTGTTGAAGTCACCCGCCTGGTGCCGCAAGAGGTGACACGCGTGGTGACGGAGACCGTTGTATTGCCGGTGACACCCTCCCCGCTGGGGTCGGCGGCCCGGCCGGTGCAGTTGCTCTTTCCGCCGGTGGTGAATACGGCCGTTCTCACCACCCGTTCGGCCCCCCTGGTAACAGCCCTGGAAACGGCCACCGGTTTACAATTTGAGGTCGGCGTATTGGATAGCGAAACGGCCGTCATTGACCTGATGTGTGCCGCCCCAGCAGACACCATTGGCTTTTTATCTGCCCCAGGGTATGTGCAGGCCAACCAGCAGTGCGGCATTCAGGCCGCCAATGTGGCCCAACACAGCGATGGCCTCTCCTGGCAGGCGGGCATGATTGTGGTGCGGCGCGACAGCAACATCCAACAGCTAACCGACCTGGCTGGCAAAAAGTGGGCTGTACCCGACATGAACAACATCCCAGAGTTTTTATACTTTCAAGCCTTGTTGGCCCAGCAAAACATTGAGGTAGGAGAAATTTTGCCCATGAACGGCGATTCCAGTGCTATCCTGGCGGTTTACAACGGCGAAGCGGATTTTGCCACCGCTACCTTTACCCCGCCCATTCTCCCCTACGCCGGGCGAGCGTGGGTGTATGGGGTGGATGACCCGGAAATGTGGCGCGAATTTGGCATTTCCCCCAGTCGCAGCCCTATTGGTTATGTGGTTGTGTATGGTGATCCAGAAAACGGTGGGTATCGTGTGCGCGACGCTCGCGCTGGTGTGTTCGATACCACACGCGGCATTTTTAATGAAACCACTATTTTGAGCCTTACGGCTCCTATTCCCAACGAGACGGTTGTTTTGGGGGCGCAATTCCCGCTAGAATTGGCGCGGCAGGTGATCGCCACCCTGACAACCTTTGCCGCTTCTGAATCCTGTAACCAGTCACTTTGTTCGAGCGATTTTTATGGCTGGATGGGGTTGCAGCCAACGGAAGATAGTTTTTATGAGCCGTTACGGTTTGTGTTACAACATGGAGATTGAACAAGCTGGTATACAAACAGGGCAAACCAAAGTTGCCTTGCCCCTTGTCTCCCCGTGGAGCGTGCAGGTTGATTGATGTTGCTGTCGTTATTGTAAGTTGGAATGTGCGAGATTACCTGGCGAACTGTTTGCGTTCTGTTTATGCAGAACTCGGCCGTTCTGGGCTGTCGGGGGAGGTGTGGGTGGTAGACAATGCTTCCACCGATGGCACGGTGGCTTTGCTGGAGGATGTGTTTCCCCACGTTCACCTGATTGCCAATAAAAATAACCCAGGGTTTGGGGCGGCAAATAACCAGGGGATGCAGGCGGCGGCCGGGTATCAGCCCCGTTACTTCTTTTTGCTCAACCCGGATACGTTGCTGCGGCGGGGGGCTTTGCAAGCGTTGGTGAGTTGCCTGGAGGCACGGCCGAATGCGGGTGTGGCCGGGGCGCGGTTGGTGTATGGTGACGGCCGTTTCCAACACAGTGCCTTCTATTTCCCTGGCATTGCCCAACTGGCTTTTGACCTGTTGCCGTTGCCTTCCAGATTATACGAGAGCCGGTTAAACGGCCGTTACTCCCGCACCTACTACACCCCCACCTATCCTCCCTTCAAAATAGACCACCCCCTGGGAGCCACCATGCTGGTTAAAGCCCATGTGGTAGAAGCAACCAAAGGGTTTGATGAATCCTTTTTTATGTATTGCGAAGAGATAGATTGGTGTTGGCGTATCCGGGAAGGGGGGTGGGAAATTTATGCCGTGCCGGAGGCGGAAATTGTGCATTATGGTGGCGAAAGTACGCGCCAGGTGGCTGCCCGTTCGGTGATTAACCTGTGGAAAAGCCGCGCCCAGCTTTACCGCAAACATCACGGTACCCTCACTTTGCGGCTGGCAAGTTGGCTGGTGACATGGCGTATGAATAAACTGGCAGGCAAAACGGCCGATCCTGACCTGCGCCGTGCTTACCAGGAAGTGACGACTATCTGGTCTGGGAATGGAAAACCATAAATCTGTTGTGCCAAACCCTTAAGATGGCAGACACCCCTCATGTTAACGGCCGTTATCCTCACCCTCAACGAAGCCCAACACATTCAACCCTGCATTCAAAGCCTGCAATGGGCAGATGAAGTGGTGGTATTCGACTCGTTTAGCCAGGACGATACCCCAATGCTGGCCCAGGCGGCCGGGGCTACCGTGTTACAAAACCGGTTTGAAAATTACGCCCAACAACGTAACGCCGCCCTGGCAGCCATTCAAACAGATTGGGTCTTTTTTGTAGATGCCGACGAACGTGGCACCCCCGAACTGGCTACCGAAATTCGCCAAATAACGGCCGAACGGCCGGAAACGGGCTGGTATGTCCCTCGTCACAACTACATCTTTGGCAAATTGACATTAGGGGCTGGTTGGTACCCCGACTACCAGTTCCGCCTGTTCCAACACGGCAAAGTCCATTACGAACGCCCCGTCCACGAAATCGCCGGGGTAGATGGAGCCGTTGGTTATCTGAAACACCCCCTCATCCACCTCAATTACCGCGACCTGACCCAGTTCCAGGTCAAACAACAAAGCTACACCAGCTACGATGCCTCCATTCTTAAAGAACAAGGAATTCGGCCGAAACCACACAACTTCCTCTTACAACCCTGGCGACAATTTTGGTGGCGGTTTGTCACCCTCAAGGGTTACACCGATGGACGGCACGGGTTTCGCCT
>CAZPEJ010000016.1:0-22288 GCA_964585465.1 uncultured Ardenticatenaceae bacterium | reverse complement strand
TACCCGGCGTAAGCCCGGATTTAGACTGCATAAGATCATAAATTGACATGCTGCTGAAGGGGATTAGAGATTGGAGATTAGAGATTGGTCAATCTCTAATCTCCAATCTCACAATAAAAATGTCAGTTTATGCCCTCTGTGAATATACAATGGGGGAAATCTAAAACAGGCGACTCGTTCGCTAAGGAGTGTGTTATGTCATTACCCAAAACGGCCGAACATCAACGTCTCACCGATTCTGAAAACCGACAGGCAGATTGGAAAAACTGGGGGCCTTATGTGAGTGATCGTGCCTGGGGCACGGTACGCGAGGATTATAGCTCCTATGGAGAAGCGTGGGATTATTTCCCGCACGACCACGCCCGCAGCCGTACCTATCGCTGGAATGAAGATGGTATTGCCGGGGTGTGTAATCGTTTCCAGAATGTTTGTCTGGCGGTGGCCTTTTGGAATGAACAAGACCCCATCCTAAAGGAGCGTTTTTTTGGTTTGACAGGCAGTGAGGGGAATCATGGTGAGGATGTGAAGGAGTATTACTACTACCTGGACAACACGCCCACTCATTCTTACATGAAAATGCTCTACAAATACCCCCAGGGGGTTTACCCTTACGGCCGTTTGTTGCAAGAAAACCGCCGCCGCGACCGCTACGCCCCGGAGTTTGAACTGGTTGATGCGTTACAAGGCGCGTTGGCAGACGGCCGTTATTTTGACATCTTTATCGAGTATGCCAAAGCGGGTGAAGAAGATATTCTGTGCCAGATAACGGCCGTCAACCGCGCCGCCGACCCTGCCCCGCTACACATTTTGCCCCACCTCTGGTTTCGTAATACCTGGTCATGGGGCGACCACCGTGCCAAACCCGCCTTGCAAGCCGTCAAATCTCCTCGGAAGGGGGTAACGGCCGTTTCGGTGCAACATCGCCATTTGGGGGAACGGTTTTGGTATGTGGAGGGGGAAACAAAGTTGTTATTTACCGAAAATGAGAGTAATACCCAGCGGTTGTGGGGGGCGGAAAACAGTACTCCCTATGTGAAAGATGGCATTCATGAGGCGGTGGTCAACGGCCGTTCCCAGGCCGTCAACCCGGCACAAACCGGCACCAAGGTCGCTGCCCAAATAACGGCCGTTCTGCCACCCGCAGGTTCGTTGACGGTGCGTTTGCGTTTTTGCCCCCAGAAAAACAACCACCCCTTCCGCGACTTTGCCGCCATCTTTGCCCAACGGCAGCAAGAAACAGACGAGTTTTACCACACCATCCACAAACCCGGCCTGAACGATGACGAACGGCTGGTGCAACGCCAAGCCTTTGCCGGGCTGCTGTGGAGCAAACAGTTTTACCACTACGGGGTGCAATTGTGGCTGGATGGCGACTCTGGCACACCACCCCCACCCACCGAACGAAAAAACGGCCGAAACCGAGACTGGTTGCACCTGTATAACCTGGATGTTATCTCCATGCCCGACAAATGGGAATATCCCTGGTATGCCGCCTGGGATTTAGCCTTCCACGCCCTGCCCATTGCCCTGGTAGACCCCGAATGGGCCAAACGGCAACTTGTCCTCATGCTGCGTGAATGGTACATGCACCCCAACGGCCAGATACCTGCCTACGAATGGGCCTTTGGAGATGTCAATCCACCTGTTCACGCCTGGGCCTGCTGGCGCGTGTACAAAATTGCCCGCAACGTGACCGGTCATGCCGACCTGGCCTTTTTGGAGCGGGTTTTTCAAAAGCTGCTGCTCAACTTTACCTGGTGGGTCAACCGCAAAGATGCCGATGGCAATAACGTATTCCAGGGTGGTTTCCTGGGGTTGGATAACATTGGGGTTTTTGACCGCAGCCAACCCCTGCCCACCGGCGGCCACATGGAACAGGCGGATGGCACTGCCTGGATGGGTATGTACTGTTTGAATATGTTAGCCATTGCCCTGGAACTGGCCCGCCACCAACCCGCCTATGAAGATATGGCTACCAAGTTTTTTGAACATTTTATTTACATTGCCAATGCCATTAACGGGGAGTATGACGAGGGGTTGTGGAATGATGAGGATGGTTTTTATTACGATCAGATTCATCTGCCGGGTGGACAGCATATTCCTTTGAAAATTCGCTCTTTTGTGGGTCTCATTCCGCTCTTTGCGGTGGAGACATTGGAGCCGGAGTTGTTGGAGAAGTTGCCCCGTTTCCGCCAGCGAGTGGAATGGTTTGTGCGCTACCGGCCCCATTTGGTAGAAAATATCGCGTCGCTGACTACTCCGGGGGAAAACGGCCGTTTGCTTCTCTCGCTTGTTGACCAAAACCAGTTAGCACGGGTGGTGAGCCGCATGTTTGACCCGCAACAATTCCTCTCCGAGTATGGCTTGCGGGCTGTCTCCAAAGAACACGAGGCCAACCCCTATGTATTACACGTCAACGGCCAGCAACATGTGGTTCGGTATGAACCAGCTGAATCTTCTAGCGGCCTCTTTGGTGGCAACTCCAACTGGCGCGGCCCCATCTGGATGCCTGTCAACTTTTTGATGATTGAAAGTCTGCAAAAGTATTACCACTACTACGGCGACCGGCTGCAAGTGGCGGTAAGTGATGGCAAAGAAATCAATTTGGAGCAGGCAGCGGATGAGTTATCTTGCCGGTTGACAAATATCTTTTTGCGAGATGAAAACGGCCGTCGCGCTTTTAACGGTGGTCTCGACCTGTTCCAAACGGATCCCCACTGGCGCGACCACATCCTTTTTTACGAATACTTTCACGGTGACAACGGCGCGGGTATTGGGGCCAGCCACCAAACAGGCTGGACGGGACTGGTGGCAAAACTCATTCAACAAAGCGGGGGTAAGGGTTTGTATGTCTAACCATTACGACATTATCATTATTGGTTCGGGGGCGGGTGGCGGCACAATGGCGCGTGCGCTGGCTGACACTGGTAAAGAGATTTTGATTTTAGAACGGGGTGATTTTTTGCCCCGCGAGCCACAAAACTGGAGTACCGAGGCAGTGGCAGTGGAAAAGCGGTACGCGCCGGGTGAAACCTGGTATTTCGACGATAAACCGTTTAAGCCGGGGCATCCCCACTACTTTGTTGGTGGCAGCACCAAGCTGTATGGGGCGGCCCTCATTCGTCTGCGCGAACGGGATTTTGAGGAGGTGGAACACGCAGGTGGCATCTCTCCCGCCTGGCCTATTACCTATACCGATTTGGAGCCTTATTATTACCAGGCGGAAAAGTGGTATTATGTGCATGGGGAGGCGGGAACAGACCCCACTGACCCACCACGCCAATACCCTTTCCCCTATGCCCCGCTGCCCTACGAACCGCGCATCCAACAACTGCACGATGACCTGAAAACGCTGGGATACCACCCTTCCCCGCTGCCGATGGGTGTGAAGCTGGGGTATGAAGACGGCGAACCTGCCCCGCTGATGAGTCTTGACCTGATTCACAACTTTGATGGTTATCCAGACCCCACAGAGTCTAAAGCAGATGCCCATGTGGTGGGCATTAAACACGCCCTGAAACACCCCAATGTGACGTTAAAGACGGGGCATTATGTGGAACGGTTGGAGACGAATGGAAACGGCCGTCAAGTGACCCGTGTGGTGGTCAGGCACAAAGACGGCAGCGAAACCAGCTATAGCAGCCGATGGGTTATTGTGGCCGCCGGAGCTATCAACTCGGCCGCCCTTTTCCTGCGCTCCAAAAACGAGAAACACCCCAATGGTCTGGCGAATAGTTCCGACCAGGTAGGGCGTAACTACATGAGTAACAACAATGCGACTTTCCTGGCAATCAGCAAAGAGGTCAACAATTCCCGTTTTCAAAAGACGTTAGCCCTGGCGGATTTTTATTGGGGGGATGCAGAATGGCCCTATCCGATGGGATATATTCAGATGTTGGGTAAGGTGGATGAGACGTTGATGATGTATGAGGCCCCGGAACCTTTCCCCGGTATGAGTTATGCGGATATGGCACGTCATTCGCTTGATTTCTGGCTGCAATCAGAGGATTTGCCCGACCCCAACAACCGTGTTCGGCTCAACAGTGACCATCAGATTGTGTTTCACTACACTCGCAACAACATTGAGGCGCACCAACGGCTGACCGATAAGTTAAAGTCGTTGTTAAGCCACATTGGTTGCCATGAGCGGCTGATTCCGGTGGATTATTATTTGGGGACACAGTTTCCCTTTAACCTGGCGCATGAGATGGGAACGATGAAGATGGGGCACGATCCACGCACAGCGGTGTTGGATATTTACGGCCGTCCCCATGACCTGGATAACGTTTTTGTCACCGATGGCAGCTTTTTTGTCTCGGCCGGGGCTGTCAACCCCACCTTAACCATCCTTGCACAAACCTTGCGAGTAGCAGATTTTTTGAAAAAAGCGTGGTAACAACAGGAACCAACAAGATGTTAAAAACCCTTCTTCCTCTGGCAGAAACAGCTTCTCCTCAACAGCTGTTGCGACAGATTCAACAAGAAAAAGAGACGTTGCAAGCGATTGTGGAAGGCACATCGGCCGTTACGGGTGATGCTTTTTTCCACTCGCTGGTGCAGCAAATGGCGACCGTTTTGCAGGTGGCCTATGCCTTTGTGGCCCAGTTAGATGCAGGTAATAACCGTGTTCGCACGATAGCCTTGTGGGCGAAAGACAAATTTGTTGACAACGTGGAATATGGGTTGACAGGAACACCCTGCCAGGAGGTTGTTGGCGGGCAGGTATGCACCTATACCCACAATGTACAAAAGTTGTTTCCCCTTGATACGGGTTTGGTGACGCTGGCTGTGGAGAGTTACCTGGGGATTCCGTTGTTTGCCAGTAACGGCCGTGTTTTGGGGCATCTGGCGGTGTTAGACACCAAACCCATGAGTGACGAGAACCGGTTCAGGTCTATTTTGCAAATTTTTGCCGCCCGCGCCGGGGGCGAATTAGAACGACAACTGGCTCAGGAAGCCCTTAACCAGCGGGTGGCAGATCTGGAGGTGATGGCGCAAGAGAACGCCCGGCTCTACCGCGAACATGAGCGGCTGAGTACCATTTTGGAAGCCACCACAGACCTGGTGGGGCTGGCGGACACACACGGTCAGATTCTTTACCTGAACCAGGCGGGGCGGCGGATGTTGGGCATTGGTGTGGATGAACCTTTAATACAAATGCGTGTGCCCGATTACCACGCTCCTTCGGTGCGCGAACGGTTGATGCAGGAGATTATCCCTGGTGTGGTGGAGCAAGGGGTGTGGAGTGGTGAGACGGTGATGTTGAATCGTAACGGCCGGGAAATTGCGGCTTCACAAGTGTTGATGTCCCATAAAACGGCCGATGGTCGCCCTGAATACTTCTCCACCATTGTCCGCGACATTAGCGAGCGCAAACAGACGGAAGCGGCGATTCGGGCGGTGGTGGGGGGGACGGTAGCGGTGACAGGCACCGACTTCTTCAAATCTTTGGTGCGTCACATGGCGACTGCGCTAAACATGCGTTATGCCTTTGTGGCCGAGCTAAATGAGAGTGGCAACCGGGTACGCACGCTGGCCTTTTGGGATGACATCAATTATCGGGACAATATCGAATATGCCCTGGTGGGTACCCCCTGTTACGATGTGATTGGTGGCGAGACCTGTGCGTATCAGCAAAATGTTCAACATCTTTTCCCGCTGGATTTAGATTTAGTGGCTCTAAATGCAGAGAGTTATATTGGGGTGCCCTTACAAAACAGCCAGGGGAACATTATGGGGCATCTGGCGGTGTTAGACACCCAGCCTCTTCAGGATAGGAAACAGCAGGAAGCGATCTTGAAGATTTTTGCGGCTCGTGCGGGGGCAGAGATGGAACGGCAGTTGAATGAGGAGGCTTTGGCAAAACGGGCGGTGGAGTTGGAAACGGCCGTTCAGGTAAGCACCGCCGCCACCACCATTCTCAACCTGGATCGCCTGTTACAAAGTGTGGTCAACCTCACCCGCAGCAGTTTTAACCTGTACCATGTTCACATCTACTTGCTCAATGAAACGGGGGATGCCCTGGAGTTGGTGGCGGGTAGTGATGAGATTGGGCAACGGATGAAAGCAGACGGGTGGCGCATTTGCCTGGAAACGGCCGATTCTCTGGTAGCCCAGGTCGCCCGCACGCACCAGGGTATCATCCTCAATAATGTCGCCGAAGCCCCCCACTTCCTGCCTAACCCCCTGCTGCCCGACACCCGCGCCGAACTGGCTGTGCCCATGATTATCGGCCAAAAGTTGTTAGGCGTGTTAGATGTGCAATCTCGCACCATCAACCGTTTTACGGCTGAGGATGTTCACATTCAAACCATCCTGGCGGCTCAAATCGCTGTCGCCATTCGTAATGCCCACCTTTTTGAAGAAACCTCCATTGCCCGGCACAAAGCCGAACAGGCCAACCAATACAAATCCCAATTCCTAACCACCATGTCCCACGAACTGCGAACCCCGCTGAATGCCATTATCAACTTCGCCGGGTTTGTGGCTGATGGGTTGATGGGTAGTGTCAACGAGCAACAGCAGGCTTATCTACAAAAAACAGTGGAAAGTGGCGAACATTTGCTTAGTCTGATCAACGACGTATTGGATTTAGCCAAAATTGAAGCTGGGTTGATGAACGTTTATATGGAAGAGATTAACATGAACACGGCCATCCACAACGTCATGGTGACGGCGAAGGGGTTGTTGAAAGAAAAACCGGTGGCCCTGGAAAGTAACGTCCTCGAAAACCTGCCCATCATCATCGGAGACAAACGGCGTATTCGGCAAATTTTACTCAATCTCGTCGCCAATGCGGTCAAATATACGCTGGAAGGGGAGATTGAGGTTTCTGCCCAACCCGAAGCAGGTGGCATCCACATCGCCATCCGAGATAGTGGCATTGGCATTGCCCCCGATGACCAGGAGTTGGTTTTTCAATCTTTTGGCGAAAACCTCCACCACCTGGAAAATGTTACCAGTTCAGGTTTGGGGCTGCCAATTACCCGCCAATTGGTTGAGTTGCATAACGGCCGAATCTGGTTTAACAGCAGTGAAGGTGTGGGAAGCACCTTCCACGTCTGGCTGCCCTGCCAACAACCTCAACCCCTGGAGCAACCATATGCCTCATGATGATCCTTTTGTTCTTTGCGTCGAAGATGATCCCCAGAGCCGCGAAGTATTGCAGGTGATGTTGCACCAGGTGATGGGGTTTTCGCGCCTGGAATTGCTGGCCGATAGCCGCCATTTTGCCGATAGGGTGGCAATGCTCCAGGAGAAACCTTCACTGGTATTGCTGGACATTCAAGTAAAACCTCTAGATGGATATGGTATGTTGGAGGTTTTGCGGCAACACCCCGGTTGGCAAGATGTGTGTGTGGTGGCTCTCACCGCCAATGTGATGCAGAACCAGGTGGAAAGAATGAAACAGGCGGGTTTTGCTGGCCTCATTAGCAAACCCATTATGCGGAAAAAGTTCCCGGAACTGTTGCACAAAATTTTGGCCGGGGAATCTATCTGGTATGTGTCGTGAGGTATGAAACGTGAAGTGTAAAACGTGAGAGGTTGGGGCGTTCATAAACGTCTTGGTGAACCCGTTATGGAGACAGAGATAATGCTAAGAAACAAACATTTCTTTTTGGTGGAAGATGATACGACAAACCGTGCTGTCATTAGCGTGATTTTGCGCGAACATGGCGCGCATGTGCCTTTTGATTATTGGGGTGATAAAACGCTGCAAAAAATGAAGGCTTATTACGAGTTGGCTGGGCTTGATTTGATTTTGTTAGACTTAAAACTGTCGCCCAAGGTGAGTGGGTATGATATTTTGGCGGCGATTCGGGCAACCCCAGAACTGCAAACGGTTCCTGTGGTGGCGGTGACAGCTTCTGACCCCGATATTGAGTTGCCAAAAGCCCGCGAATCTGGGTTTAATGGGTATATTAGCAAACCTATTAACCGTTATCACTTCCCCCGGCAATTGTTGGCGATTTTGGAGGGTCAGGAAGTGTGGGAGATGGCATAAGATGACAACTTTATCCCCCTGCCCCCATTGCCAGGCGGCTACCCCGGCCGATGTTTTGGAAGATGCTGTGCGGTATGTTTTCTGGAAACGGCCGAATGGGGCGTGCCCTGCCTGTGTACAACATGAATTGCTGACGACGCTGTTGCGGGAAGGGGATGAGGCCTTACACCGACAAATCCAAACTGCCTGGCCGCTGGATGCTGAAGCCGCTTTTGGGGCTTTGCCGACCCCGCTACGCCTCCATGCCGATCCGCGATTTGCAGGTCGGGGGGTTACAATTGTTATGATTGATTCCGGGTTTTACCCTCACCCAGACCTGGTGCAACCCATTAACCGGATTCGAGCCTGGGTGGACGCGGGAAAGGAAACGGCCGTTGCTTTGCGCTTCAAACCCACCGATACACCGACCTGGCCACAATGGAACAAGGGGTATGGCTGGCAGTGGCATGGATTGATGACTAGCGTGACATCGGCCGGGAATGGTTATCTCAGTCATGGGTTATATCGTGGGCTGGCAAACGAGGCGGAACTGGTATTGATTCAGGTACGGGATAAAAAGGGGGCCATCACCAACGAATCTATTACCCGTGCTTTACGTTGGGTCAAAAAACATGGGGCGGCCCTGGGGGTGAGAGTCGTAAACCTTTCGGTTGCGGGTGATCCGACTCCTGGCGAGGAAAACCCGGTGGAAACGGCGGTGGCCGAGTTGGTGATGATGGGCGTTGTGGTGACGGCGGCGGCCGGGAATGATGGGGTTCGCCAGTTAGTGCCACCTGCTTCTGCCCCCCATGCTTTGACGATTGGTGGTTTGGATGACAAAAATGATTTTGACCACGATTCGGTTGAGTTGTGGCATAGCAATTACGGCCGTTCTTCGCTGGGGGGTTCTAAACCGGAGCTAGTTGCGCCGAGTATTTGGGTGGTTGCCCCCGTTTTGCCCAATAGCGGCGTGGCGAAAGAAGCCCAACAGCTTTTTGCCCGACGTAACCAACCAGAGGTGGAAGAGCGGCTGCGGTCGCTCAAACTGGTAACTCCCCATTATCAACACGTAGATGGCACCAGTTTTGCGGCTCCGTTGGTTGCCAGTACAGTCGCCTGTATGTTTGAAGCCAACCCGGCTCTTACCCCTCTGATGGTACGACACATTTTGCAAACGGCCGTTTCGCGCATTCCGGGGGTAGCTACCGAAAAACAGGGGGCGGGGGCATTGGAAGCAGGGCGAGCTGTTGTTTTGTCGCTACAAGAGCGTCATGCCTACCGTTTAGATTCTCCCCAGGTTGAACCGTCCGGCATCACTTTTAGCCTGCACGACCACGCGACGCAGCAGGTACAGGTATGGGGTAGTTGGGATAGCTGGCGAACGGGTCTTCCGGCACGGGAAGTGGAAAGGGGAGTCTGGCAAACAGAAAAACGGCCGATTGGTAACGGCCGTTATTTCTACAAATTTCTGCTAAACGGTACCCACTGGTTAGACGATCCTGCCAATCCCCACAAGGTTCCAGACGGTTACGGTGGTTTTAATACGGTTGTCGAGGTGTGAGAAAAACGGCCGGACGCTACTAATTCAAATTATGGGCACGTCAAGGCAATTGAACAATAATTTGTCCTAAATCTACCGCTTTACCAGCCTCCACAACAAATGTTAACTCTACGCCTTCACTATTCCTCACCGGAAAAGTACTGACCACCAAATTTACCACCAACCCATAAGTACCTGGAGGAATATCTCTAAAAACAAAAACACCGGTAGGAAATGTTTCCGCTTTAATAGACTCTTCGCTGTAACTAAGAAAAGCCATTTCCCCATTACTATTCAATACAACCTTAGCCAGGATAAGATCACGGGGATTAAGAGGAATGAACCCCTTATCAACCACTTCCCGAACCAGCACACCTGCCAATGCACCTTTATCACCACTCGTAACAGGCAATTCTCGTTCAGGATCAGGTGGTTCTGTTAAAAACTCCTCGGTAGAATCCGGCGGTACAGGATAGGCAGACAAATTCCCTTCTGGTACAGGATAACCACCCTGCGAAGTGGTGGTTTCTCCCACAGGTGTCACAACCACATCGGTTATGGGCGGAGTAACAAATGTATCACTCGTTTCATTTCCATTACAAGCAGTAAACAACAAAAGTGCAATACAAAAATAAATTAATGTCGTTGGAATTCTTCTCATACGGTTTCCATGAAAATGCGAGAGCCACCCATTCAAGGTGGCTCTCATTCATCATCAAGATTAACCTGCTAGATAAAATTAGTTGTTAAACCCTTCATAGGAGAAGAGTACGTCACCACTGGAGCTACCCACCTCATTGACAACAGCCAATAATGGTTCGGAGCCAGTGCAGGTGCCAGCCCCAACAAAACCTGGGGCAATGGGGTTCAGTCCGGGCAGGTGAACTTGGTTAGCAACACCATCTGTCACTGTAACATTGACCAGCTGGTTAATGGGATTACCACCACCATCTTCTCCTACATAGTTACAAGAAACGGTTGTGTCAGCACCGCTGATGACCTGTAGGTTGAAACCGGTGTAGAAGCCAAAGTTGCGATCCATAATCAGGGGCATGACAACGGTATCTGTAGCAGAAGCAGGATCAAAGGCATTGTAAGAACTACCTTTGTTTGCGCTAAAACTCAATTGGTTAACGATGCCAGCCAGCGGTTCACTACCGGTTTGGGAAACAGTAGCAGAACCAACAAACGTCGCACCAAAAACGCAGTCGTCAACACCTGGGTCAGGATCACCTGACAAAGAGAAGGCAAACAAAGCAAATGTAGCAGAGGTTCCAGCAGTTATTGACTTGGTTTCGCTACAAGCAGTCCCCAAACCCGTCACTGGGGTATAATTAATGGTGACATCTGTGTCATTACTACCAGCGTTTTGTATCTGAATACCAGTGACATAACTTACGTTGTTGGCATTTACCAAGGGGATCACAGGATTTGTAGAGGTGCTTGTAAAGCCGTTGTAGGCAAAGAGGGTGGTTGGGCCAACTTCCATAACGGTTGCCACAACGGAGCCACCCGCACCGGCAGTTACGGTAGCGGAGCCAACATAACCACTGGTCAAACAGGAGTTGGTAGTTTGATCAAAGGTGGCAGCTGCGCCAGGGGCAATCGTATCACTTTCCGTACAGGCTGTGCCGCCATAAGCCACATCTACTGTCACATCGGAAGAACCTGTATTTTGTACATTAAACCAGGTACTGAAACCAGCGTTCCCCTTCATAATAAGGGGCAAAGCCACACTATCTGAACCACCAGAAAAGCTGTCATAACTGGCGGAGTAAGCAAAGTTATTGGACAGTACGTTGACAATTGCGGCAACTGGCTGGTCGGAAGAGATGACTACTGAGCCATTAAAGCCTGAAGAGGCACCTATTGGGAAATAAGTATTGGATGAACTGGGGGCAATTGTGTCATTTACAGTGGCATCTACACTTCCATCTTGATTATAGTAGGTAACAACAATATTGGCTGTGTCTGTGCCTGACAAGTTTTGAACCTGAAAACCCGAATCATAATTGCTCAACCCACCTTGAGCACCAATGGTAGGAACAACCAGTAAAAGGGCGGCCAGGACAATAAGAAACAATGTTAATTTTTTCATAAACAACCTCCTAAATAAGTTTGAACTAAAGTTAGGTTAATCTTGGGGGGAGTATAGGGTGTGTGAGGGTGGATAGCAATAATTCTTTTGGGTTAATCTGGATCGGGTTACAGGAGTAGGGACAGTATTGCTAACAAAGATTCGGTGGTTAACCAGAGGAGTCTGCTGATAATGGCAATGAATAATGCGGCGGGTGGGGGAAGGATTTGTGTTAGTAAAAGCACCAGGGATAATTCCCGTAGTCCCATGCCAGAAAGAGCCAAAGTTCCTGCCAGGGAGATAATGTTGGCAATGGCCCACATGCCAATAACGGCAAAGATGTTTTGGATAGGTAAAACAAAAAAGATATTGATGATTGCATAAAGGGCACACCCGCCTATTATCCAAATCAAAACGTAAAACCCACACCATAAGCCAGTTTCTTTCCAATATAGGGGTTGCACGGTTTCTTGACTTAATCTTTGCCACAGTTTTGTTAATACAGTGGGGTGGACTAAAACAATGCTGCCGGTTAATAACAGTAAGAGGGGCCAAGAACGGCCGATTTGCCCCCATATATTTGCCGATAATGACCAAAACGGCAGGGTAAGCATAAAAGTAATAACCCCAGATACTAGAATAAGAGCTAGTTCTAATCCGCTTAAGACGGAAATGTTTATTTTACTGACCCCATCCTGTTCATAAAGCATTACCCGATTCGCAATATACCAAACAGGCCCAGGGAGTCTTTTTGCCATATTACTATACAACCAGTGTTTGACATTGCGGCGAAGGTTGTTGTAATAGGTCATACGAACCACTACAACGTGCCATACGAAAGTGATTAAAAGGATGTCTAAGGAGATTAAGACAAGGCTTATGAGTAACCAAATGGGGTTCAGTTGTAAAATATAACTTTTTATGGATGACCAATTCGCATTGAGAATTGAACCGATGGCTACTAATGAGATGCCTAAGAATAGGAAAGTGAGAACCCGATACCGCCAACCGGTTGATAGGTAGCTAAAAAGGCGGGATAAGAGTGAGTGGTCGGTATTCTTTGTGTTTATGAGATTACTTTTTGAGTGCATGATATGGATCAAGTCCGACGGGCGAATACGTTCATCACAGTTGTTTTATTTAGCCATTCTCCTAAACGATAAAAGGGCCAGGTAAACAAACGAAACGGCCGATTATATAAAAACTGTGTCCAGGGTTGCCATTTCTTTTCTGGGACATTATGAGACTTAAACCAAAATTCGACGCTCAATAACGTAAGCCCTAAACGCCCTCCTAAACTGTCAATTGCTTCCAGATGAAATCCAGCGTCCTTCAAGTATTTTTGCAGCACATCTGGTGTAAATAAATGTAAATGTCGGGGGCGATCCCACCCTACCCAATTAGCCCCAAACAAAGCAGCCTCAAAAGCCAACGGATTGGGTAAACTGAGGGCTAATAATCCATCAGGTTTCAAAACGCGATGAACCTCTGTTAAAGTTGCTTTTGGATCTATAACATGTTCAAACACATCCCACAAAGTAACAACATCAAAAGCGTGTGAGGGGAAATTAGCTTGTTCTAACGGGCCAGTTAACACAGGAAGCTGAAATGTTTGGCGAGCGTACTCTGCGGCGTAATCGCTCAACTCTACTCCTGCAACCTCCCAACCATATCGGCGAATTTCGTTTAAGAATAACCCTGTTGCACAACCTACATCCAGTAACTTTCCAGAATCAGGTTGGTAGTGCATCAGTTGTTTACAACGGCGATTAACTCCATACTGTGTGTCTAAACGCTGGAAAATTGGTTTATGATGAAAATCGCTTTGATAGGGTGAATAAGATTCCGGGTAATGCTGGCTCAGTTCTTCCAAAGTTAGCTGTGGGTTTTGGTAAATGAGACCACAGTTGCAACAACGCACCAGATAATAATCTCCGGGGCGGTTTAAGAGCAAGTCAGGGCCATGATTGACAATTTTTGTGTCATCATATCCACAATAGTTACAATGTACATATTTCATGGTTTATGGCAATAAAAGAGAAAACAACAAACTAAATTCAAAGGCATAAATGGGGAACAGATTAGACGAATCATTCGGCTGGGATGGCGCAGGTAACTCCAAAAATCCTGCCAGGTGCGGGGAGGCTCGATCTCATATTTAATCGTTCTATCTACCTTCAAGCCATTATCTTCCAACAACTGCTGCCACTCCAGGCGAGCAGCATATCGTTGGATGGGTTGATTATCTCGATGGGTGTATCCTTGGCGGAAAGCTGTCCAGATGTTATGGAAGAGGCAGAAGGTATTGGGTAGGAGAACGAAGGCCCGGCCGCCCGGCTTCAAAACACGAACCATCTCTTGGATAGCTGCTTTCATATCGGTGTAATGTTCAATACTACCGATGTTACTAACGGCCGTAAAACTGTGGCTGGCATAGGGCAATTTTTGGCTATTGCCTACAACCAATCTCTGTTCACCACTCTTCTCTTGCCCATGTTTAAGTGCCCAAAAAGATAAATCTAATCCATGAGCCTGTATACCTTGTTTTTCTGCCAGAGTAGTTAATTGACCATGCCCACAAGATATATCTAAATAAATATCATCTGTTCTCAAGGCAAAAAGCCCCATCAACCATAAGTAAAAAGAATCTCGCAATGCTATCGTTGTTTCTTGATAAATTGTTTCATAGGCAGAGCGACTTCCTTCATCGTTTTCAACATTGTTCAAGCGAATTTCCAAAAAAACTTCAGCTTTTTGATTCATCATATTTCGGTCCCATAGGAGCAAAGCAATAATTATCATAACGGCATTGTGTATTATCGCCAAGTTGGTCGCTGCGCCAAATCATGCGAGAATAAAGAGAACCTATCTAAACCCATTGGTCTGGAGGCGGCAAATGAATGACCTACCCCTGGTTTATATCATTGTTTTGAGTTGGAATCATTGGCAGGTAACGGCCGTTTGTCTCCGCTCTTTAATGCTTCTTACCTACACAAATTACCAGGTCGTATTAGTAGATAATCACTCAACTGACGAAACAGTAAAACTGACCCGGCAACAGTATCCAACGGTTCATATTATTGAGAATAATAAAAACCTGGGTTTTGCGGCAGGTTGTAACGTAGGAATCCGTTATGCGATAGAACAACAAGCAGATTACGTCTTTTTATTTAATAATGACGCGATTGCCCCCATAAACTTATTAGACAGGTTAATTAGTGAAGCACAACAATTACCCAGATTAGGCATGTTAACTCCAATTCTGAGTTATATAGACAACCCCCATCTACTCTGGTTTGCCGGTAGCTACCGCCACAAGTTGACTTTGGAAGCGATGAGTTTTGGCCCCCTGGGGCCACGTCAGAATAAGTTTCCTGAGAAAACGGAGACTGTAGATTACATTTTTGGAACGGCCGTTTTAATTCCTACCCAGGTTTTTCATCAGGTTGGCCTTTTTGATGAAAGGTTTTTTCTTTATTACGAAGATATGGATCTATGTTTGAGAATGCAAACGAAAGATTATTTGTTATATGTCACCCCCCATGTCGTCGTGCAACATGGCGTGTCGGCCAGCACACAAACCCTCTCCACGATTCGTTACTATCACAAAGCCCGATCCAGCATTCTGTTTTTTCGCAAACATGTTCAAGGGTGGCGGTGGTTATTTGTTTTACCTTACAGGGCTATTAGTGCTTTGCGAACGGTTTCCCGTGTTATCTGGCAGGGCCAAACGTCTGTCGCATGGGCTTATCTTCGCGGGCTTTATCATGGCATGATTAGTCGCTCCAGCAAATAATCACCCCTTAGACCCTCGCCCGGCCGGCCCCCCAACACCAGAAAATTTTTGTTAAATAAATTGCTGGCAATGTATACCACTGTTTCAGGAAGGCTGCGGGTTGTTTCCAAAAAATACGAAAGGTTACTGCCAGCGCAATAAATGGAGCAAGTAACAACAATAACCAGGGGTAACGCAAAAACCCAGGGGACTGAAGCATATCGGGGTGACTTAAACGTAAACGGCGCATCTGGTAGCCTGAGTATAAACAGTCTTGTTTGACCAAATGCAGCGTGTCTCGATGGTGGTCATGATAAACGGCCGCTACAGGCCAAAAATAGGGTTGCAAACCAGCCCGCCTCATTCGAGTTGTCCAATCTATATCTTCCACCCGGTCTATAGCTTCATCCATACCACCTACCTGCGTAATCACCGAACGATGTACCGAGAGATTGAGGGTAGGCAAATAATCTCTGATCCCAGGCGGCCGGGTAGTTAAAAACTCATGAAAAAGGGTTAGGTTATACGTCAGGTGCCAATAATTTTTGCCTGCTGGCAAAACCCCGCCGCCAACAATGGGATGCCCCGACTCTTGAGCCACCAGGTGTTGGTGCAGCCAATTTGGGGTTGGCAGACAATCGCTGTCCAGAAAAATCAATATCTCGGATTGAGCGGCTTGAATGCCTAGATTGCGGGCGACACTTGCCTTGACTGGCTGTTGGGTATCTATAAACTGGATTTTGTCAGCAGGTTGTATCAACCGCTTTTCATCCCGCCCAACAACAATGATTTTATCTATGAGAGAAACGTGTTCTTGTGTTCGTATTAAATGAAGAACTTGATCAATGATGGGAGAGTTGAGGCTGGGGATGATAACGGTAGCTGTCATGGATTAACCGTTGGTAAATGTCTCGATTATTTGAATCAGGTGTTCCCAGGAAAATCGGCCGTTTTCCGTTTCAATGTGTTGGCGAAATAGTGGGCCTAATTCCTGATGAAAAAAGTCATCAATGGCGGCTGCCAAAGCAGGAGGGTTTTCCGGCGGCACCACTAAACCAGTACGGCCGTTTGTCACCACCTCCGCCAACCCACCAACCTCCGTCGTAATCACCGGGCAACCTTGCCCAAAAGCAGCCTGAATCATACCACTTTGAGTCGCTGCGCGATAGGGTAAAACCACCACATCGGCACGGCGAAGATAAGCCACTAATGTTTCATTGGGAAGATAACCATCTAATAAAGTAACCGTTTGCTGTAAATGCAGATCTTCAATTTGTTTCAGATACCTGTTTTTGTCATGCCAAAACTCTCCCGCCACAAACAAATGTACCCGCTTTTTGACCAATGGTAGCGCAGCTAATAAAACATCTAATCCTTTATACGCCCGTACAAAACCACAGAAAAGTAAAAGCGGGGTGTTATGGGGGAGAGAAATCGGTAATTCTATTGGGGTAGTAGGAGATAATGCAGAGTGGGTCGGGATGGGTGAAACAGAAATTTTGGATTGCGGCAAAATGTGTCGCAGGATTTTTGCATCCGATTGGGCGTGGGTGATAAACCCATCCCCAGGTGAAAGAGCCAGTCGCACGGCCGTTTTATCCATGACACCCGCCTCGTGGGGCAAAACGTTGTGACAAATAAACAACAATTTCGGCCGTTTTGCCAACCGTTTCACCCCTCGGCCCAACGTTGCCCAGGCGGGAGCAAAAAAAGGATGCCACCAGGGAATAACCACCACATCTGGTTCCCAGGCCCGGATTCGTTGCCAGGTGCGCCACCAGGTAAACGGGTTCATCGGGTCAAGCAGGTATTCGGCATCAGTTTGTAACGGCCGTTCGCTAGGGTCTTGGTCGCTTTTCCCAGGGAACAACCAGGCAGGGTATTGGCGCGAAAAAGAGATCAACAACGTCTGGTGTTTTGGTTGCAAATGGGTTGTTAATAAAGTTGTATAGTGGGCAATACCGCCTCGGTAAGGGTAGGTGGGGCCAATCAGGCAAAACCGGGTCATAAACCCATTATAACAGCATTATGAAGTTGTTATACTCACCGAGGGCATAAACTGACATTTTTATTGTGAGATTGGAGATTAGAAATTGACCAATCTCCAATCTCTAATGCCCTTCAGCGGAATGTCAATTTATGACCTTATGCAGTATATAATCCCACCCATGATATTAGTCACTGGTTCAACTGGTTTTATCGGCCGTTCTGTTATGGCCCGGCTGGAACGGGAAAACATACCTGCAAAAAGGTATAACGGCCGTATCAATAACCCCATTCTTTTGCGCGAACAGTTACCAGGTGTTCAAACCGTGATTCACCTGGCCGGGTCGGAAGCACGGGGGCGCAATCGGCTGCTGCACCATGTGGATATTGAAGGCACAGAACGGCTGATTGAGGAGAGCCGCCGCGCCGGGGTGCAACACCTTATTTTCCCCAGCCGTATCGGAGCCGATGTCAACTCACTGCACCCTTTGTTGCAGGCCAAAGGGGAAATTGAACGATTGTTACAAAAAAGTGGCATCCCGTTCACCATTTTGCGGGCGGCCACCTTGTACGGCCGTCATGACCGCTATTTTGAACTCATCATTGGGTTGGCTATCTGGAGTTGGCCCATTGTCTGGTTGCCAGGTGGGGGGAGGGTGGCGGTGCAGCCGTTGTGGGTAGAGGATTTTGCCCGTTGCCTGGTGGCGGCAGTCGGGCGGAGGGAGTTGTTTGGGCAAACGATCACCCTGGCGGGCGAAGAGCGTTTGAGTTACCGCGAGATGGTTCAATGCCTCTTAACCACTTCCAATCGGCCGCGTGTACCGGTTCCTTTGCCTACGGTGTTATTACGGCCGTTTTCCAACACCCTGTTTAGCTGGTGGTATTGGCCTGCTGTCAGCCGCTACTTTGTAGACCGTTTTTTTGTGCCAGAAATCGCTGAACTGGATGGGGTTTTGCGCCATTTTGCGTTTCGCCCGGCTCACATTCAGGATGTAGTGGTGTATTTGAATCGGCCGTTACGCTGGCGGTTATTTCGGCGCATTTAGCATGTTCATCCATAACAAACAACAGATAAACCCATGAGTCAGTTGAGTTTTATCCGTTTATCCGCTTTTCATCCGCTGCCGCAAAAACTCAAATATCAAACCGATTGGTCAATCAGTCGCACCACAATCTCCAATCTCCAATCTCTAATCACAAAACTTGCCTCAAGGGGTATAAGCCTGGATAAACGCCAGCAAACGGGTTTGTAAATCGGCGGCGTGGGCAGTATTAAACAGGTCTGTCCCGTGTGCCGAGCCAGGGTAGAGATGAAGGGTTTTGGGTTCGGCAGCTAACTCATACATTTGTTGTATATCGTCGGCAAACTCCTCATCTTCGCTGGCAATCAACAGCAGAGGCACCGACATAGCCTGGATGTCTTCGGGGGTGGTGTGCAGAGTGGGGAAAAAGGTCTCATTGAGCGGAGCCGCTAAAATGGCAACGGCCGTTATTTCCGTTTCGTCAGCCACTTCAATACTCGCCATGCCCCCCAGGCTGGCCCCCACCAAAATGATCTGTTGCGCTCCCTGTGTGCGAGCATAAACAATTGCTGCCAGCAAATCCTCAGCCGCTTTATCTCGCAAATCTCCTTGAATAGAGCCATCTTCCTGCCAGAAGCGAAAATCATAGGTGAGAGCCATCACGCCCTGTTCCGCCACCTGTTGGGCCATTTCTGCCCAGGTATTCTGGCGATGTTCTCCCATGGTGGAAAAAATAACGGCCGTTTCACCCTCACCATATAACATCCCCTGCAACGTCACCGCATCGGCCGTCTCAAAAGTCACCGGGCGGGGGGAATCGGCCGTTTCGGTCTGCACCCCACACGTTTCACATTGCACCGTTTCCACTGGCTGCCCGGCGGCCAACGCCGCTACCCAATCCCGCAGCCGCACTCCGGCCGTTTCCAACGTGTAAAATTGCGGCCGGGGGGTGATACAATGCAACGTGCCACTGGCTGTGTAGGAACGGAAATTGTCCGACTGGGTGTGAATTTGATCCAAACTGGCAGCTAAATCAGCCGGAAAATTAGCCACTTCCCCACCCACCGCCACATAAAACTGCTCCTGGACAATATCCGCCTGGGTGTTGTATTGGGCAAAGGTGTCGTTGGGATAATGGTTGGCAACGGCCGAATAATAACGGGACATGAGAAAATCACCCACCGGTATCTCGGCCAGGGCAGGAATCCAGGGAGCAAAGTTGTCGTGAACATGGTAATCCACCTGCAAATCGAGCGGGCGGTGGAAGACAAAAGCCAGTGAATCCCCCAACTGTGTCAGGGGTGTGTCTGGATAATGCTGAATCACATAGGGAGCGTGGGCAATAGACCCCACACTGCCCGCACTGCACCCGGTCATAAACAAAGAGTCTGGCTGTGGCACATAGGTGTAAGCCCATTGCAAAGCGGCCTGGCTGTTGACAAAACCGCGATGGTAGATGACTTGTTCGCTGCCGTCGCTGGCAATGTAGGTTTGTACATGATTACCCCAATGGACATCCCCGGTGCAGACAGGAATGTAAACGGCCGTATATGCCTGGAAAGGGTTCTGTGGGTTGTCAAAATCCAGAATCCCCCCCCGCGATGCCGGATCGTCACCAGCGTCTACAGAATCATCATACAAACTGCTGCCTGGGGCACATGTCTCCGCGCTCCAGCAGCCACCCCCTCCTTCAAAGTAGAGTAACAAATGGTTGGTGATGCCTGGGCGCACCCAGAAAGCGTAGGGGGTATTGTGGGCGCAGCGACTGTCCCCGCCCGGCTCAATTTTTGTCCATTCCTGGGGTGGGAAGGGGTTGACGGGTTCTGTAGCCAGGGGAGCGGTGGGGGGAACGGCCGTTTCGTTTCCCGCCGCGCCGCCACAACCCCACAAAAACAGGCAGAAAAAAAGGAGTAATAATGGTTTTCTCATGGTGAGATTAGACGCGAACGGGGGGTATTTTAGGCGAAATTCTTGGAAGTGACACAGAGGGGAAGATGGATACAGAGATTCACGGAAATAAAAATGGCTCTTGGGGAACTCAGGGGTTGATAAACAATGAAACGTAAAACATGACTAGAGAGATTTCACGTTAAAGTGACAAATCTTCCCCCTTTAGCTCTTGTTCTAACGATTGCCATAGCTGGTTAAAGGCGGCTAACCTGGCCTCGGCGGCTTGCCGGGCGGGGGCGGTGTGCATACTGGCAACAGTTTTCACCTGCCATTCGGCCGATTTTCCTTTTTGGATCAAATCCTCAATTGTCTGTAACTTGTTTCCGGCCAGGTTTAGACCCGTCCAGTGAAAAGCGGCCGTTAACCCAATTTTTGCCAGCTTATCTGCATCCCACAACACTTGGGACTCCAGATTGGTTAACGGGGTATCGCGCCACAAACCCATGTGATCTTCAATCGCCTGGGCCACTCGTTGAACTTTTTCGGGGGGGAAATCTGTTTTAGTCAACAGTTCGCGGGCAAATTTAGCCCCTTCGATGGGGTGTTTGCTGCCAGTTTCTTTACGAACATCGTGCAGCCAGGCAGCCGCTTCTACCACCTCTTCATCGGCTCCAGTTAAATGTGCCAGCTTCAAGGCCAACGTCACAACGGCCGTTACATGCTCCCAACGGTAATTAAAAGAAGCCTCACCATTAAATCGGGCTTTCACCTCACGTTCGGTTGCATCGCGCATAACTTTTTGAGCAACCTTGCGCCACTCCCGCTTCTTCTCACTGTTTTTGTCGTTTTTTGCCATCTCTTTCTAAAATCTCTAGAAGTTTTCGTATTGGAACGCGGATAACGCAGATTTGACGGGTTTTCGCGGATTTTTTCTTCTGGTTTTATCCGCATGACCCGCGTGTTATTCTGCCATTCTCCGACAGACTGTTCAGCCTTTCTGGGATTTAACCGCAAAGAACGCAAAGGTTTTTTCTTTTCTTTGCGCCCTTTGCGCCTTTGCGGTGAATCGTTACTCTCTGTGTTTCTCTGTGTCCAAAATCGCACCTGAATAGATGCAATCTCTAATCTCTAATCCCCCAAATCAATAACGGCCGATCCCTGCAAGATGCGAAGTATCGAAAGGAGAGAAATAAGGTATACCATCTGGGGGAAAAATGGTGCGGCAAATGCTACCATTTGGAAAAGAAACAGCGTGCATAAAATGGCGGAATCGCTGCATGGCCTCTGGAGTGGCTGCCTGCCCCTCCATCAAACAGTACCATAACAGAGCGCGAAAAAAGAGGCCATGTGTAAAAACCACCATAAAATCGGCCGAATGTGCGCGGAAACGTTGCAAATTCTCCGCCACTCGTGCCATTAACCCGGCAAAAGATTCACCTACGCCACCATCTTGATAGTCAGGATCATTTTTCTGCCAATAGCTCTGGGCAACGGGGCCCCGCTGTTCACCGGTGGTTTGGAAATAGTGAGCCGGGTCTAAATAGGTAAACTCGTATACCGGCCACTCTTCACAAGCTACCGGAGAAAAATGGGCAATGGTCGGTTCGGCCGTTTGTTGGGCACGCAAAAAAGGAGAAACCACAATCAAAGAGGGTTTTTGGGTAAATGCGTGAACAACCCTTTGAGCTTGTACCACCCCTGTGGCTGTCAACGCCGAGTGTGCCGGGTGAGTGGTGGGTAAATTGGCATTCGATTCACTTTCGCCGTGTCGAACAAACCAGATCACAGGCATGGTACAATTCCTTAAAGTCGTCAGTAAACAGTTAGCAGTCAACAGAATGTTACCTGTTTTTATGGTTACAGGCATTAGGTTATAAACTGATATGGGTATCTGGTTGACCGACAGATTTAATCATTGACGGTTATGGCAGCGGATGAAGAACGGATAAGCGGATAATGCTCGACTAGCCATCCGCTTATCCGTTTCTATCCGTTGCCCGTTATAGATGAAAAT
>CAZPEJ010000015.1:8402-22301 GCA_964585465.1 uncultured Ardenticatenaceae bacterium | reverse complement strand
GGGGGGGGGGGGGGGGGGGGGGGGGGGGGGGGGGGGGGGGGGGGGGGGGGGTGAAGGTGGGCGTGGCAGTGGGAGGCACGGCAGCCAGGGTGGTGGCGGTGAAGTTGGGTGGTGGGGTGGGGGTGGCAACGGCGGCACTGATCCAGGAACTCCATTGGGCGGGTAAGACGATCTGGTTGCGGAGGGGGGTGGCAAGGATGAGAAAAACGGCCGTTCCCACCAGCAATAACAACCCAAATGCCACCCACCGGAACGGGGAACGGGGTGGGGTGGTTTCGGCCCGGTACACGGTTTTTACCTGGGGGGTGGTGGGCTGAATGGCATAATGGAGGGAGTGGGGGGAAACGGCCGTTTCTGAGCCGTTGTGGTTTAACTGTTTTTGCACCCAAAAGATGTCGGCGATGGTGATTTGGGAAAGTTGCTGCTGTTGTTGGTGTTCAAACAGGGTGTGACAAAGGTGATGGAGTTCCTGTGGACGGCCGTTAGTGAGTTGATGAATGTATTGCACCACATCTTGCACCATCGTGTAGTGATCCGGCTGACGAACCAGCCGGGCTGTCTCTTCCACTGTCAAAGGGCCAATTTTTTGCTGGATGAGGTTGCCGAGGAACTGTTGCACCTCAGGTTTGCTGATTTCGCTGTTTTCCAGGGCGAAGAGGCACACAACCTGGGGTTCGCCTGCCAGGGTGTGTAACAGGGGTAAGATGCCAGGGGGCAATTTGTCTTTTTCAATTTGTTGTAGCAGGGCGTGGAAATTATCAAACAGATAGAGCAGTTGTTGCCCCGGCAGCCCGGCGACTGCTGGTTGCAGGATGTGTTGTTGGAAGGTGGGGTAGGCATTGGCAACAAAGTCCCGCCGGTTTTGCCGCGCCAGTTGGATGCCCTGGTTTTCCAGTTGTTGGCTGCTGTGTTGGGCTACCTGCCAGACAATGAGGCTGATGCTATCGAGGGTTAACTGGCGCAGGTCTATGTAGATGGGAATGATTTTAGGCCCCAGCCTGCCTTGAACAATTTGTTGCAAAACGGCCGTTTTCCCCAACCCTTTGTCCCCCACCAATGCTAGTGGAGCCGTCGGTTTATGGGTTAACTGGGTTTGTAACCATTGGAAAACAGGCTCCCGGCCGACAAAAAGTAGACCATCGTCGGCGAGATGATAGGGGTTGGGAACGGCCGATACTTCTGTCATATGTCTAATTTTACTAACACCGCATTGGCAACGGTGCGGCCGATTACCTGGTTTTTGCCTGCAATGGTCAGGGAGAAGGGGCCATCGAATGGGGCAACGGCCGTTACCTCCACCATCCCCCCCGGCACCAGCCCCAGGTCGGCCAGATGGCGTAACAGGTCGCTGTTGGCATCGTCGGGGATGCGGGCCACCACTGCTTTTTGCCCAGGGCGCAAGGCGGCTAATGGTTGCATGGTGACGGAAACCATAGTGCCATCTTTTCCTGGAATGGGGTCACCATGTGGATCAACGGTGGGATAACCCAAAACGGCCGCGATGCGCTCCTCTAGTTTTTCGCTGATCACATGCTCCAAAATATCAGCCTGTTCATGCACTTCATCCCAGGTGAACCCCAGGGCTTCTTTGAGGAACAGTTCAATCAGGCGGTGGTGGCGAATGACTTCCAGGGCAATTTTTCGGCCGTTTTCTGTCAGTGTCACCCCGTAATGTTTTTCATATTGCACCAGATTCAATTTAGCCAGCCGTTGCAACATGCTGGTCACGGAACCAGGTTTTACTTGCCGTGCTTCGGCAATGCGCGATGTACTCACCGGGCTTTCTTGCTCTGCCAGCATGTAAATTGTTTTCAAATAATCCTCAACCGCCTGGTGATTTAAGGCATCCCGTTGGGCTGAAGAGCCAGTTTCCAACGCATCAATTTGAGGCATAACTTTTTTACCTTCTTGTCTGGTAAAAAGCTAACATATCGCCCTGGCGTTGTCAAATCGGTTAATGAAACGTGAAACGTGAAACGTAAAACGTGAAATTTCACGTTTTACGTTTCACAGCAAGTTCCCAAAGAGCGTAACCTTTTTAAGGTTTCAGGATAACGGGCAGGTAGATAAAGTTAGAGGGTGTAATGATGACGCTGGCTGTGGTGGTCAGGTCGGCGGAGGCCGTGACGCTGTTATCTCCTTGAGAGGTGGCGGTGATGGTGACGGTATCACTGTCGCCATTGGCGGCCCCTGCGGGGATTTGTACCTCGACTTCTACCCAACCTGATTGGTTTGCGTTGAGGGTTATGTTGTTGGCGGAGAGGGTGGTTGTCCATGTTTCACCACTGGCGGTTATGTCGAAGGTGTCGGCGACGTTGCCGGTGTTGGTCAGGTAGAGGGTGTAGGTGACGGTGGTGCCTGCCAGGCCGGTGAGTGCATCATCCCCAGAGAGTGTAACCCCATAAACGGCCGTTTCAACCGCTGTTGTGGTCAAATCGGCCGAATCTGATGCCGAGTTATCTCCTTGTGAGGTAGCTGTTACGGTCGTTGTGTCACTATCACCACCCGCATTAGCTGGAATATCTACCCACACCGAAATATCGGCCGATTCACCTGGCGATAACGTGATGTCATTGGCAGAAAGGGTGGTTGTCCATGCCTGTCCGGTCGCGGTCAAGTCAAACGTATCGGTCACGTTGCCACTATTGGTGACAGATAGAGTGTAAGTGACTGTATTCCCTGGCAAGTCAGAAGTGGCATCATCTGGGCCAACCTGCACACCGTAAGAGGTTTGCACTTCCAGTGTTAAAGTGATGGGCACCAACGGTGAAACCGGGTCGTTGTTGTAAATACATAACAAGCCATTGTATGACCCAGGCGGCAAACCTGTGGAGTCAAAGGTCACATCTACCACACTGGTGTTACCAACCGGAGTTGTGCCAGAGATGGGGTTGGCACTGGCCCAGGGGATATCTGTGTCGCAAGAGGGAATACCGTAAAGGACAAAGGGGAACCCTTGTTGGGTTAGAGTGGTACCGTCATTGGCTGGCACCCAGACTCCGGCCAAACCTTGCAACCCGTTACCAGTGGTGTTTTGCCCGTTGATGGTGATGGGGGGCACCCAAGGCCCGGAAGCCAAAGTGCCATCACTTTGCCAGTCTAACCAGTAGGTGCCGGGGGGTAAGAATAGACCTACCTCTACCGTGTTTGCCATAATTGGGCGTTGGGTATTGCCGCTGGTGGTTTCGCTAACACGGTAAATGCCACTCCAGGTGGTGGCAAGCAGGCGATTGGTGAAGGCATCTCCAAAGATGATGTTACTGCCAGTATTACCGGGCGGCCCATCCCAGATTCGTAAGTTAACGGCGGTGATGGTAGAGGTGATGGGTGAATTTGTCTGGTAGGCAAAAAAGACGACCTCCTCGACCAACCATCCAAACCCGGTAACTGTAAAGTCGTCGGCGACGCGGTTGCTGTTCAGCACCTGATGTGCAAAACCGGTTGTGCTCATGTTCAGGGTGACGTTTTGCAGCATACTTTCGTCGGCTCCACCGGCCCCGGTGCCTGGGCTGTTGACCAGTGGCCCATTGTCGTACAGCAGAAAACCACTTTCCGGGGTGAATCCGTTGAGTTCTTCAATGAACCAACTCAGGTCGCCAGTACCAGAGTTGGTGATGGTGAAACTTTGAGTGGTTTGCACATTACCGGGTTGGTTGGCAGCCAATGATGTGGGCGAAACGGAGATGGTTGGGGTGGCGGGTGAGACATTGACAACGGCCGTATCGGTATCGCTGGCTGAGATGGTGTCGGGGTCAGAGGGCAATTCGGCCGTCCAGGTGGCTGTATTAACTGTTGTTTCCGTGATGGTGGTGGTGGCGGTAATATAGGCATAATCGCCGGGTGCTACCTCATAGTAGACATTATCCAGCAGGGTGCCCAATTCGTTATCTACCAACGTGTGTTCCGAAAGGGTGATGTTACCTGTATTTTGGATGGTGTAACAGTAAGTAACTTCCCCACCCCCATATGGCAAGGTGATTTCGTCTGTGTTGGCGCATAGATTGACATCCGTGCCAACGGTTTTGAACAGGACAATGGATTCCCCTCCTGATGGCACATTCCCAGAAGCCTCGTCGAAAGCAGTATTGCTCATTGGATACGGTTGCGCCCAGATGACCATTCGCGCAGTGAAGAGTCCTGAAATGGTCAACAATGCACAAAGGACAAAAAAATTACGTGACATGTTCATAAATTCCCCTCTTTGTATGTCTTTAGCAGGTTGTCGGAAAAGTTGCAATGAAACGCGGATGACACAGATTTGACGGGTTTTCGCGGATTTTTCTCTGGTCTTATCCGCGGTGACCTGCGTGTTATTCTACCATTCTTCGACAGGCTGCTAGTAAGGTTTTAAGCTTAATGAAGCCTGATACACTTGTCTCCAAAGGGCTGACCAGTCACCGAGTTAAGGGGAGCTAACGGGTGTGGGGGTTTTGTAATCTTCGGTGATAATTTCGATGGTGGTGACTTTTCCAGCCTGGACGGTAATGGGGAGTCGGTATTCAACTCCTTGTAATTTCGTGTATACAGTGTAGCTGCCTGGGGTGACATTGGCAAATACAAAGTTTTCAGCCCATCCTTCATCGGGGTTGATGAGGTGTTGCGGATCGTCCAGGTAGCTCCAGGTGTTGGCGACGATGGGGTTTTCGCCACTATTTAACAGTGTGACCACAACCCCTTGCCAGGGACGGCCGTTTCTATCCACCAACCTGCCAACGATAATGCCCTGTTCTTCGCCAGGTTCAATCCACAAAATGGGGTTGCGGGTGGAGCCAAACGTATTACTGCCCACACGCACCTCCAGATGTAGATGTGGTACGGTGGCTGCACCGCCAAAACCCACTTCGGCCACGATGTCACCCGCTTTTACCGCCTGCCCTTCTGCTACGGTGATGTTCAAAACATGCCCGTATAGGACAAAAACCGGCTGTCCTTGCCACAACTCGTCTAGTTGGATGACCACCAAACGGCCGTACCAGTTGCACCGCCAACCAAACAAGGTTTCCGTATCTTTGCCCGCCACCACCACTATACCGTCCGCTACGGCCAAAATGGGAGTGCCTAACGTCTCGGCGATGTCTATGCCGTTGTGCAGCAGGTAACGGCCGTTGCCATCTGAACCATACGGAAAGGTGGGGTTAATGGTCAGGCGGCTGTCTGGCAGTAACGGGTGTTGTAACCAGAAGTGGGGTAGAGAAACGGCCGAATCTGGCATAGGCCAGGGGTTGGGAGAGAGAAAGTAGCTCTGGTAATCTGGTTTGGTCGGCCAGGGGTCGGGGCAGGTGCGGTCAATGGCGGTAGCAGTGGGTGTGGGGCTGGGGGTAGGGCTGGGGGTGGTTGTGGCCGTAGCAGTAGCAGTTGGCGTGGCTGTAGCAGTGGCGGTTGACGTAGTTGTGGGGGTGGGAACGGCCGTTGCGGTGTGGCTGGGGGTGAGTGAGGGTAGAGGCGGGCGGGTGGAAACGGCCGTTGGGGTGGCAACGGCGGTGACACCCGGTTGCTGACAACCAACCAGAAGCAGGAAAACCCAAAAGAGATAGCAGTAAACTTTGTTTTTCATCAGGTCATCTGTTGTGTGTTCCATTCTACGCAATACACATCACACCCCACCCCCATTGTCCATCAAAGGAAACGGCCGTCAAATGCTACATTACGCAAATACCCGATTCCCTGGTATGATCCCACTATCTTTAACCCACTATTTTGGAGGCATAACCATGCAAGAAGCACAAAAAGTAATTATAGCTGGAGCCGCCGGACGTGACTTCCACGACTTCAACACCTTTTTCCGCCAGAACCCCGCTTACCAAGTGGTCTGTTTCACCGCCACCCAAATTCCCAACATCGAAGGGCGGCTTTATCCGCCACAACTCTCTGGCCCACTCTACCCGGCTGGCGTTCCCATCTACCCCGAATCAGAACTAGAAACCCTCATCCGCGACCATCAAGTGGATGACGTGGTGTTCTCCTACTCCGATGTCTCCCATGAATATGTAATGCACCTCGGCTCGCGTGTGTTGGCGGCGGGGGCCAATTTCCGCCTGCTCAGTCCGCGCCACACCATGCTCAAATCCACCAAACCCATTGTTTCTGTTGGAGCGGTGCGAACCGGCAGCGGCAAAAGCCAAACCTCGCGCCGCATCTTACAGATTTTGCAGCAAGAGTTAGGGTATGAGCGCGTGGTAGCGGTACGCCACCCGATGCCCTATGGCAACATTGCCGCCCAGGCCGTACAACGTTTTGCCAGTTACGCCGACATGGATCGGCATGAATGCACCATTGAAGAGCGCGAGGAGTATGAGCCTTACGTGGAGCGTGGAGCGGTGATTTATGCCGGGGTAGATTATGAAGCCATCTTGCGCCAGGCAGAACAAGAAGCTGACATCATTATTTGGGATGGTGGCAACAACGACATGCCATTTTTCCGTTCCAACTTTCATGTGGTGGTGACAGACCCCCACCGCCCCGGTCACGAACTGCGATACCATCCCGGTGAGGCCAATTTGCGCCTGGCAGCGGCCGTTATCATTAACAAAGTAGATACGGCCGATATGCAAAACATTGTCACCGTGCAACAGAACATTCGCGCCGTCAACCCCCAGGCCATCATTGTCAAAGCCGCCTCCCCTATTTTTGTAGATGATCCGGCCGCCATTCGCGGCAAACGGGTGTTGGTCATTGAAGACGGCCCCACTTTGACACATGGCGAAATGGCTTATGGGGCAGGGGTGGTAGCCGCCCGTTACTTTGATGCGGCCGAAATTATTGATCCTCGCCCCTACGCCGTGCGCTCCATCACCGCCACCTACCAGAAATACCCCACCACCGGAGCCGTGTTGCCCGCCATGGGGTACGGAGGGGATCAAATGGCTGACCTGGAAGAAACCATCAACAACACCCCGGCCGATATGGTCATTATCGCCACCCCCATTGATCTGGCACGCCTGGTCAACATTCGCAAACCCCACCAACGGGTGCGGTACGAGCTACAAGAGATTGGGCAGCCCACCTTAACAGACCTGCTGCGTCAACGTTTTAGCAAATAGGGGTGGTATTTAGAACTCGTAGCCGCGAAATCACTTTCGCGCTGTTCATAAATGGCTGCGACTATACAGGGACACAGCATACGTAACGATTCACCGCAAAGGCGCAAGGCGCAAAGAAAAGAGAAAAACTTTGTGTTCTTTGCGCCCTTTGCGGTTAAAGCCCAGAGAGGCTGAACAGTTACCAAAATACCTACATCTGAATCGCGCTTTCCACACGGGGGTGAGGGATTTCCACCTGCATCAAGGCTCCGCCCTCTGGCTGGTTTTGCAGGTATAACCGTCCACCAAACAAGGCCACCCGTTCACTGATGCCCAACAGCCCATAATGCCCCTGAGTTGCCAGCACAGATAGGTCAAAATTGCCTGGCAGCCCGCGCCCATTATCGGAAATTGAAATCATCAGGGCACGCGGCGAGATAGGCACCAGGCTCACTTTCACGGCTCGCGCCTGAGCATGTCGTCGCACATTGTTTAACCCCTCTTGCACAATCCGAAAGATAGAAAGTTCAATCGTTTCGGGTAGCCGCCCCAGGTCTGGATCAAGCTCCAGTTGCAAAGAAATACCTGTTCTTTCTGCCCAGTCGCGGGTGAAAGATTGCAGTGCAGCTCCCAAACCCAGGCTGTCAATGGTTGGCGGGCGCAAATTGCCACAAATCCGGCGCACCTCGGTCACCAGTTCACGAATGGTGTGGCGGATTTCGGCCAATTCTTCTTGTAACAAGGGGGTCACATCTTCGTGGGCTTCAATTTCTTCGACCTGATAATTGGTAGTGAGCAGGTCTTGAATAACCTGGTCATGGAGTTCGCGGGCCAGATGTTTACGTTCTTGTTCCCGTTCGGTCAATAAGCGGCGTTGGGCATTTTGTAGGGCCAGGTTGGCCTGATCCAGGGCTTTGACCTGTTTTGCCAGTTCTTCGACCAGTTGCCGATTCAAATTGTCCTGAGCCACCAAATCTCGCTCTAACAACATTTGTTGATGGCGCAGTTTTTCCGACTGCTCCCGCGCCTGGTAATAGTTGTCTAAGGCCCAGATGGCCGGGGTTTGGCGTTGTTGTGATTTGCTGCCTACCAGGGCAGATACGACTTCTTCGCGGCTGGTTTCGTCGGTGCGGAACTGGGCCACAATCCGCCCGCCACGCAACACGACCAGGCGGTCGGTGACGGCAAAGAGGTGATCGAGGTTGTCGCTGGCAAAAATTACGGCCGTTCCTCCCACTTGCCACGCTTGAATCAAGGCTAACATCTTTTGTTGAGAACGATACCGCAGCAGCGCGGTTGGGTCGTCTACCACCAGCAACCGGGGACGACACACCATCACCCGCGCCAGAGCCACCAGTTGTCGCTGTTCGGCCGATAAATTTTTCACCTTTTCTTGTACAGAGGTAAAGTCTGCCCCTAACTGTTGCAATACTCGTGTGGCTTCTTGGTTCATCTGCTGCACGCGTGGAATAGGCAGCCAGTTGCCCAGCCGGGGCCAGCCAATTTCGTGCCCCAGAAAGATATTTTCGGTAATGGTTAGTTGCTCCACCAATTCCGGTTTTTGGTGAACGATTTCAATCCCCAGGAGACGGGGCTGCCAGGGAAAATGAATCGGTTGCCCGTCAAAGAGGATTTGACCGTCGTTCCAATCCAGCAGGCCACCCAACAGGCGAGAGATGACAGATTTGCCAGCCCCACTGCGCCCGGCCAGCCCCACCACTTCGCCAGGGTAGACATTAAAGCTGATCCGATCCACCGCCTGGAGCGTGCCAAAACTTTTGGACAAGTCAATGAGTTGAAGCAGGGGGGGCATGGGGATATTGCGTATGGCGTAAGCGGAATACGCCATACGTTCTAATTTGCGTCGGCCGTTATAGGCGGTCGCAACACCACATATTGATTGGCGGCTACGTTTTTCACGATGGTTTCTGTGCCGTTGGGCCAGCGAATGGTTAAGGTGGCGAGTTTTTCGGCCGTTCCCAACCCCAGTAAACAACGCGGGTCTTCTGAGGAGAGATAACTACTGCCGCTATGAATTTCCCGATAGATAAGCTGTCCATCGGGCAACTCGGCTATTACAACCGTGCCAGGATAAAAACCGTCAAACTTGATGTGTAGCCAGTTTCCCACGTCGCTGTTATTTTGCAGCAATACCAGCGGGCCACCGATGCTGTTGATGGCGATGTCCGGGTCGCCGTCGTTGTCAAAATCGGCAACGGCCGATCCCCGCCCAATGATTGGCCCAACCGCTTCCATACCTGCCACACCAGTGATGTCTTCAAAAAGCCCTGGCTGCCCCTGCGCCGTCAGATTTGCCAGCAAATCGGTAATTTCTCCATCGGTTTGCAGGTTCATCACCGGAATTTTGCCATTTACCATGAGCAAATCCAGGTCACTGTCCAGGTCTACATCTACCCATGCGGTGCCCCAGCCTGTCCACTCGTCTACCAGGGCGGGCAGGTTGAGGGTGCTGGTCTGGTTTTGGAACAGTAAATCACTGCCGTTAAACTGGTTGCTAAAAACCGGGTTGGGTTGTTTGCCCATGTTGGTGACGAAGAGGTCAAAACGGCCGTCCTGGTTGTAATCGCCACCTGCTACCCCCATGCCGCTGTTGGGGTCGTCTACCTGGGCGGCGGCCCCCGCCTCTCGCAGCCGGAAGCCAATCCCTTCTGGGTCAGCAGATGCTCCGTCGGGCCAGGGATCATTGAGGTACAAGCGGTTGGGGTTGGTATCGTTGGCAACATACAGGTCTAAATCCCCGTCCTGGTCAGCATCGGTGAAAACAGCCCCCAGACCATACTCAAAATCGGCCGTTTCCAGCCCCACCACTTCCCCTACTTCGCGGAAGGTGGCAAACCCGGCTGCATCCACCCCTTGATTGAGAAAAAACTGGTCTCGCAGACCAAAATGGCTATTGGGGAACCCCATCGTTGCTCCAGGGATGCGGTTATTAATGTCCACATACCCGGCCACAAACAGGTCGGGCCAGGAATCGCCGTTTAAGTCACCCACCACAGCGGCGGTGTGCCAGCCATACGCATCCACACCCGCTGCCTCGGCCCCTTCCACAAACGTGCCACGCTGGTTCCACAACAACATGCTAAAACGGGCGGTGGTGATAAACAAGTCGCTCCAGCCATCCAGGTTAAAATCGGCCGCCACGCACCCGTTTCCGCGCACGGGCAAATCGGCTCCGGTAGCCTGGCTGACATCTTCAAACTTGCCTGCGACGTTGCGAAACAGGGCAGTGCGGGGCAACCCGCCGCTGTTTTCCCATTTGCCTGCTTCCGCCTCGGCGTAGGAGTTGACCACGAACAGGTCTAACCAGCCGTCGTGGTTGTAATCGAGCCAGCACAGGCCGCCCCCCATCATGGCGGCGGGGTCGGCTGACATTTCCCACTGAAACGCGCTGTGTTGAAAGTTTAATCCGACTTCAGCGGCGACATTGGTAAAGAGGTATTGGGGAGGAGGTGGTGTGGGGGGGGAATCGGCCGTTTCTGCCCCGGAGCAGGCAACCAAAAAGAGGAGGAGGATAAAAACGGCCGTCCACCGACCCATAAACACCCCGTCAAGTCGTAAAAACGGTTGTTGATAAATCACAGATCACCTGAGGGGTTTGTGAAACACAAAACGTGAAACGTGGGTTTCACGCTTCACGTTTCACGTTTTACGCCTCACCTATTAAGCCAGCCCTGACGAGGCCCGGCTGCGGCGGGAGAAAGCATCCAGCAAAACGGCCGCTAACAAAACACAGCCATTTACCACAAACTTTTCCCCAGAAGCCAGCCCCAACAGACTCATGCCGTTTTCCACCGAGGCGATGATTAACGCCCCCAACAACGCACTGCTGACACTGCCACTGCCGCCAAACAGGCTGGTGCCACCAATAACGGCCGCTGCAATGGCGTTTAACAATAAGTTGCCACCTCCCGCGTTGGTGTCTACCGAGCGCAGACGTGAGGCCAAAATAATGCCACCCACCCCGGCCATAAAGCTGGAAATCATAAATACCGCAATACGAATTTGCCGCACATTGATACCAGCCCGGCGGGCTGCCTCTGGATTACCACCTACTGCGTACACATAACGGCCAAATCGGGTGCGCCCCGCCACAAAAGACCAGATAGCCAGCAGGGTCAAGATAATCACCGATACCGTCGGCACCCCCCGGTCTTGGTTGGCATACCACACCGCCCCGCCTGCCAGCACCGCCAACACCACAATTTGCAGCACCACCACCGACAACGGTTTGCCCGATAAGTTTTGCCGTTTCAAGGTTTGTTGCTGCAAAAATTGGGAGACAGCAAACCCACCAATGGCTATGGCAAATAAAACCCAACCCCAGGTGGCTGGTAAAAAGCTATTTGCCACCGCCAGCACCACATCATTTTGAATCACAATGGTGCCTGCGGTGGAAAAACGAGTGGTCAAAATTAACACCACCCCACTCCAGGCCAGCAACCCCGCCAATGTCACCACAAACGAAGGCACCCCGGCACTGGTAATAATAAACCCGTGTAACGCCCCAATCAACGTAACGGCAATTAAAGCTGCTCCCATAGCAGCGGGCCAGGGCCAGGCGGATTCCCCTTCGCGCAGCAACAACGTCATAATCACTGCCCCTACCCCACTGACATACCCCACCGACAGGTCAATCTCTGCAATCAGCAGCACAAAAACAATGCCCATGGCAATGGTGGTGATACCCGCCACTTGCAAAAGTAAGTTGACAAAATTTCGCTGGGAAAAAAAGACGGGATCAAGACCACCAAAAATAAGGGCAATCAGGATTAAACCAACCACAATTGGCAGCGAACCAAAATCGCCCCCGCGCACCCGGCGCAACCAGTTTTGAATATATTGCCCCAGACTTTCTTCACCCGCGCTAGCAAACACGGCCGCGCTGGTAGACTCTGCACCTTTTTTGACACTGTTGCTCATGTTAAGCCTCCGCCATGCCGGGCACATGGCTCAATTTACCGGCGGTAATGGCATGGACAATTTCTTGCTGGGTGGTCTCTTTGGTGGCAAACTCGGCCACTTTTTGCCCCAGACGCAACACCGTAATACGGTCTGCGGCTTCAAAGATGTCATGCAGGTTGTGGGAAATGAGAATAACGGCCAGCCCTTTGGCTGCCAGCCGCCGCACCAGGTCTAATACCTGACGAGTTTGTGCCACCCCCAAAGCAGCTGTGGGTTCGTCCAGGATAACCAGCCGAGAGTTCCACATGACGGCTTTAGCAACGGCGATAGATTGTCGTTGTCCACCCGAAAGGCTGGCAACGGGTTGGCGCACAGACCGGATGGTGGTAACGGAGAGGGATTTTAAGGTTTCCAGGCAATCCTGCTCCATGCTTGTTTCGTCTAGTCGCCAGAAGGACAACACCCGCTCCCGCCCCAAAAACATGTTGGCAACCACATCCAGGTTATCGGCCAGGGCCAGGTCTTGGTACACCACTTCAATCCCCAGGGCGGCACTTTCTCTGGGGCTGTGAATGTGTACCTGTTTGTTGTCGTAAATGACTTCTCCTCCGTCAAATGGGTAAATGCCTGCGATGCCCTTGATAAGGGTAGATTTACCTGCGCCGTTGTCGCCCACCAGAGCCATGACCTCTCCGGTGCGACAGGTAAGGTCTACATTGGCCAACGCCTGCACCGCGCCAAAATTTTTGGATACTTTTTTGAGTTCCAGTAATGCACTTCCTGCCATTTCTCCTCCTAAATTAAAATGAGGATGCCTGTTTGGGCATCCTCATTTTTCATCTCAATGATTACGGGCAGTATTGGGCGAAGTCGCCAACGCAGATTTCTTCCCAGGTACGGAACCCGTCAGCGATGACGGTATCGGCGACGTTGTCTTTGGTCACGCCGACCGGGGTCAGTGCCAGGAAGGGCACATCATTGGTGCCGTTGTTCAGGGTCAAACCACCAGTTAAAGCACCGAGGTCTTCGCCGTTCAACAAAGCGATGGCGGCAGCGGCGGCTGCTTCGGCTTCAGCCTTGATGGGTTTGTAGACGGTCATGGCCTGGTCGCCAGCGAGGATGTTCTGAATCCCACCGACAGTGGCATCTTGACCAGAGATAGGAATGCCAGCTTCGGCCGGGCTGACCCCAGCACTCTTGAAGGCAGAGATAACAGCCCCAGCTAACCCGTCGTTGGCCGCAAAAACGGCCGAAACTTCGTTGTTGGCAGCGGTCAAAATCTGTTCAAAGATAACCAGGGCTTGTTGGTTGTCCCATTCGGGCACCCATTGGTCGTCCACCAGCGTCCAGGAACCATCATCAAAGTGGGGTTGGGCAATTTCATAGTACCCTTGACGGAACAGGGTGGCGTTGTTGTCGGTGGGGCCACCGTTGAGGGTGACGACGTTGGGGGTGCTGGCTTGGGCATTGATGAGGGGTTCGAGTACCTGACCCATCGTGCGACCAACAGCCACATTGTCAAAGCTGACATAGATGTCGGCTCCTGGCCCTTCCACAGTCAGACGGTCATAGTCCACCACTTTCACCCCGGCCTCACGAGCCGCAGCGATGATGGCAGCCCCAGAACCACTGTCCAGGTTCACCAACAGAATGACTTTTGCGCCAGCAGTGATGGCTTGTTCAGCCTGGGTTTGTTGGGTGCGGGCATCTCCTTCGGCGTTGACGATGTTATATTCCACCCCGGCCGCTTCAAAAGCTGCTTCAAAGAAACGACGGTCGTCTGTTTCCCATCGGGCTGAACTGGCACTGTCCGGTAACAAAACCCAGATGCTACCTTCGGGCATGGCTTCACCCGATTCGCCACCGGCGGCTTCGGCCGGGCAGTATTGGGCGAAGTCGCCGACGCAGATTTCTTCCCAGGTACGGAACCCGTCAGCGATGACGGTATCGGCGACGT
>CAZPEJ010000015.1:0-8302 GCA_964585465.1 uncultured Ardenticatenaceae bacterium | reverse complement strand
CTGAACTGGCACTGTCCGGTAACAAAACCCAGATGCTACCTTCGGGCATGGCTTCTTCGACGGCTTCTGGGGTTTCGCCACCTGTTTCGGCGGCTTCGGTGGGTTGCGCCTCTTCGGTAGTTTCCTGGGTGGTATCACCACCGCAGGCCACTAAAATGAGAGCCAAAATCAAAAACATGGCAAAAACTCTTTTCATTTCCTGAGCTTTCATTAGATTATTTTCTCCTCACTTTCAAGTTGAACATTCAAAATAGTAACCAGTGAATAGGGGTTAATGTTGTTTGCGGGCCTCACCTCCTCTGTGGAAATGGTTGGGTTGTTACATTGTGTCAGGATTTCTGTCACTTTTTTGTGCAAATAATCCAGAGATAAGGATAACACAGCGATCAGGGATTCGCTACTCAAGGACGCGGATGGGGGTTAGCGGAAATCCCCTAAATGGTATTAGGGGATTTCCCCTAAGGTGTTTTGAACGGAGTGGGGTGTTGTTCGGTATAATAAAGTTAAGTCTTTCGGATTTTATGGGGTTTGCTGTAAAACGTAAAACGTGAACGCTCTATGGTCACGTTTTACGTTTCACGTTTCATTGGTTGTCCCCAAAGAGCCTAAGGTTTCTCGCACAGAAGCGCAGAGGCGCAGAGCGTTTTCCCTCTTAGCGTCTCAGTGTCTCCGCGCGACATAAAGTTAATTCCAATAATGGCTAATGGAAACATGAATAAAGTTACGGTATTGCTGGCTGATGACCACGCAGTGGTACGCAATGGCATTCACAATGCCCTCACTGAGTTGCCCTATCTGGAAGTGGTGGGTGAGGTGGGGGATGGGGCGGCGTTGATTGAGGTTTTGCCTCAATTACGGCCGGATTTGTTGCTGATTGATATTACCATGCCCTATTTTGAGCCTGTTTCAACCATTCAACACGTCCGTGTGCTTTATCCGCACATGAAGATTTTGGTGGTGAGTGCGTATGATGATGATGTGTATGTCCAGGGTTTATTGGGGGTAGGGGTGCATGGGTACCATTTGAAGGATCAACCTTTGAGTGATTTGCGTCTGGCGGTGCAGAAGGTGTTGCAGGGGGAACGGTGGGTATCGAGCCGATTGTTAAATAAGCTGTTGGAGCCTCAAGAACCTTTATCGGCTGCGCGGGTGATGACGGCGCGGCAGCAGGATATTTTGCGCTTTTTGTTGCAGGGGTTGGATAATCAGCATATTGCCTTGCAAACGGGGTTGAGTGTGAAGACGGTGGAAAACCATTTGACACGGCTATATCGGCAGTTGGGGGTACAAAGTCGGTTAGAGGCGGTGAATTATGTCAACCAACACCCGGAGATATTACGGCCGTTTCCACCAACGGCCGTTCCTTCCCTCAAATTACCGACCCAACCCCCATTTAGCCTGTTGCTGGTAGATGACAACGCTCGCTACCGCGGGCAATTGCGCCGCATGGTAGAAAAAGGGTACCCACAAGCCCTCATTCGGGAAGCTGCCAACATTCAAGAAGCTGTGACCCTGGCACAACAGACATCTCCACGGTTGGTGTTGGTGGATGTGGTACTGGGGGATGAGGACGGGATTCAATGCACACGCCGGATTAAAAGTGCCTCACCTGCGTCGCGGGTTATTCTCATCAGTGCTTACCCGGATCGGGAATTTCATCGCCTGGGGTTGGAGGCAGGGGCGGTGGCTTTTCTGGACAAAAAAGATTTGGATACGGCCGTTTTGCATCAGGTCATTGATGATGTGGTGGGGTGAAACGGGAAACGGGAAACGGGAAACGTGAAACGTGGTAAGGGTTTTGTTTTACCCATCGGCACATAGAACATGAATCAAGTTGTGATTGTTGGCGGCGGGGTGGCGGGGCTGGTAACGGCCGTTCACCTGGCAGCGCGTGGGTTACAGCCAACTATTTTGGAGGCAGATGCCCAATTTGTAGGTGGACGGCTCAAAGCGGGTGTTCCCGTTACGCTGGAACACCAGGGGCAATTGTGGCACTTTACCGCCGAACATGGGGTACATGGCATCTGGTCGCCCTATGTAAATTTAACGGCCGTTTTACACCACCACCACCTTCACCCCCCCTTCGTTCACGCCCAGGAAGAGACCTGGATTTTAGGCCAGGGTAAACGAGTGCGAAAAGCGTACATCGGCAAAACCATTCGCCAAAGCTGGATTCCCGCCCCTTTCCACTACCTGAGCCTGTTTAGCCGCCCCTCCTTTCTCAAGATGATCAACTGGCGCGACATTGCCTCCCTTTTTCGTTTGATGGGCAACCTGTTTGTGGCCATGTCGCTGGATCCAATGAATGAACCTGAAGCTGTGCAGGGCATGTCGCTGGCAGATTTTACCCAGGGGTGGTCGCCCACCTTGCGGAATTTGTTTGCTGGTCTGGCGCGCAACGCCCTGGCAGCCCATCCAGAAGACGTGCCGGTGGCTGGTTTTATTGCCTTTTTGCGTTTTTACACCCTGATGCGGCGGGATGCCTGGGCTTTTTCCTATTTGCCCGGCACTGGTGGTGATACCATTGCCCGGCCGCTTGCCGAGGTGTCCCAACAGCTAGGCAGCCAGCTTCTTCTGGGGGCGCGGGTGGTGCAACTGGATAAACGCAAAACGGCCGATACCGACCAGTGGGTGATTCGGTATGAACGAGCGGGTCAACTGGCGGAGCTAGAAACCCAGCAACTGGTTCTGGCTCTGGATGCGCCTGCTGCTAAAAAGTTGTTACAAGATAGCCCAGAAACGGCCGAACTTGCTGCCAACTGTTACTTCCCCACCGGCATCCCCACCGCCATCATTCGCATCTGGTTTAGCCGCCAACCAATTGGTGTGAGCGAAGCAGGCATTTTTACGGGTGATTTTGCTGTAGACAACTTTTTCTGGCTGGATCGGCTACAACCAGAGTATCAGACCTGGAGCCGGGTCACGGGTGGCAGTGCCATCGAAATGCACATTTACGGCCCACCCGAACGCCTGGCCCAGCCCGATGTTTTGCTGCTGGCCCAGGTGGTGCAAGATGTCAACCGGGCTTTCCCGGAGTTGCGCGATTGCCGTCTGCACCTGGTTTTGCAGCGCAACGAAGCCACCCACACCCTGTTTAATGTGGGAGAGGCAAACAAACATTTGGGAATTGTGACTCCCTGGGAAAATCTGTTTCTCTGTGGGGATTGGGTGCGCCACCCGGCCCCGGCCATGTATTTAGAGCGGGCAACCACCACCGGATTGGCCGCAGCCAACGAAATTTTGTCTGGTCATGGCCTGGCGGGGTGGCCGATATTGCCCCACCCCGCCCCAGAGCCTTTTGCCCGGTGGGTGGCGGCGCGTTGGAAGGGGTTACGCCTGGCGTATCACGCCTCGCGCAAGGGGTTATAAATACGCGAGGCGTAACACGGGGGTTCTTTGGGAACTCAGGGGGTTGACAATCAACCAATGAAACATGAAATGTGACCAGAAAAATTTCACGTTTCACGTTTTACGCTTCACGTTTCACGACAAACCCCACAAAATCCGAAAGACCCAACAGGGTTTATTCGCTAGCATAGAGTATCATGTTTGTGCTGCTGGCAACGGCCGTTGTGCCACCTGCCGGGTCGAGATAGAGGGTTGCACTAGCCATCAAACCCAGTTGGTATTGGTGGACGGCCAGTTGGGAGCCATCTTCAAAAAAGATTTCGGATAGAGCCTGGGGGCGAAAACGGTACCGTTTTCCGGTCGGGGATAAAATGACAAATTCGGGGGCATCTTGAGGGGTGAGCGTCATGCTGACAATCTCGCCGCGCACAATAAATTCTATACCCGCCACGACCTGTTCTGGGTTAATTTCCAATCCGGTGTCTGGGTCGGTGCCAGACATTTGTCGTTCACCAGTGGTTTCTGCTTCACCTTCAGGGGTGGCTGTTGCCTCTTCAGATGGTGCAGATTCGGCCGTTGGCTCCTCGTTAACCGGGGCAACGGTGGGGTCGCTGGATTGTTCAGCAGGTTCCTCACTGGGGGGTTCTGTGGCCGGAATGCTCACCCCACCACCTCCGGTGGGGGTCAGCGTGGGGCTGGGTTCGCCAGAACCGCCACACGCTGCCAGCAGCAGTAAAACAAGAACAAGCGGGACAAAAAATCTCTTCTGCATATCGTACACTCCTCTCTAATCGGTGTAAAATGGGTCTTTCTAAGATGATAACACAGGATTTTGCTGGTTACGAACCATTATCTTGGGTCATTAACTACAGATGACATGGGTAGGATAGATAGACAGAGGTTTTGAGGAGCGAGAAACGAAGGGCGAACCTGAAACTTTGAACTCAAAACTCGAAACTCAAAACTCGAAACTCAAAACTCAAAACCCGAAACTCAAGGAGATTTATGAATGACACTGTTTAACCGGGAACGATTGACGAATCAGGCGTTTAAGCTGGATGTGGAACGGATGCGTCAGGGGTGGTATTCGGATAAATACTTTGCCAATATCCTGGCGATGTTGGAAGGGGTAAGCCAGAATGCGGGGTATCAGGGGAAGTTTGCCCGCGACATTGGACGGAATTTGACGGGTGTGAATGTGGGCGATTTGGAGGTGGAGGTGCAGTTTTTTACCCGTCGCCTGGGTAAGACGGTGGTGGTGGGGGTGGATAAGGCGTTGGCGATGTTGCGCCATTGCACGGGTTATCTTTCGGCTCAGGGAGAGTGGGTGGATACGTGGGAAAATTTGCAGGTAACGGCCGTTCATGATGGGGCGACGGTTGAATACCAGGGAGATCCGTTGCGTGTTCAACCCGTTATCAAAGTGCGTGGTCGCTACCGCGACTTTGCCCTGTTAGAAACCCCCATGTTAGGCATTCTCAGCCGCAGCAGCCGCATTGCCACCAATGTTTACAATGTTCTCAAGGCGGCACGCGGCAAAACCGTCCTCTTTTTCCCGGCCCGGTTTGATTTACATGAAGTGCAGGCGGCTGATGGGTATGCTTATGATGTGGCTGTGGCCCGTTTTAACATGGATTATAAAGGAAGTTTACGTTCGGCCGTTTCCACCGACGCACAAGGGGATTGGTGGGGCGGGGTGGGGGGTGGCACCATTGCCCATGCCGCGATTGCCTGTTTTTTCAGCGATACGGCTGCGGCTATGATGGCTTTTGCCGAACACCGCCCGGCCGATATTCCCCGCATTGCCCTGGTAGATTTTAATAACGATTCGGTGACGGACAGTTTGCGTACCATGCGGGCTATGTTTGAGCGGTATGTGGTTATGATGGAGGCGGGAAAAACGGCCGAAGCGCAAAAATATGTGTTGTTTGGGGTGCGATTAGACACCAGCGGCAGTATGCGCGATGTCAATGTGCCGCCGTTGGGTGATCCGGCCCTGGATTTAGGGGTGACACCGCGACTGGTTTTTAATGTGCGGCAGGCGTTGGACAATGCGTGGCAAGCCTGGAATTTACCCGCCCGTCAGTTGAGCATGGCGGTGGAGTATTGTCACAATGTCAAAATTGTTGTCACTGGTGGTTTTAACCCTGGCAAAATCGGCCGTTTTGAAAAACTCAGCGTTCCGGTGGATGTGTATGGAGTGGGGTCTTCCCTGCTCACCAACGACAGCGAAACGAACACAGATTTTACCGCCGATGTGGTGCAGGTAAATGTGGGGGGAGTGTGGTATCACATGGCAAAGGTGGGACGCGGGGCCGCCGATAACCCCGACCTGGAGCCTGTGAATCTGGCAGCGTTGTAGTGTTAACCCCACACCCCAAAACCGCATCGCTACGTTTTACGCTTCACGTTTCACGTTTCACACGTCACAAGGTATAATTCGGCACTATTCTGTACATTCAACCATCTGTTGGTTGAATGCTGCTCACGAAAAATCCCACTTGGAGGAACCCTATGTCCGAAAGAAAATATATTAAAGTTACGTATTCCACTCTGGCCAGCCCAGACCCTTTATTACACCAATACTTTGAAGAATCGGTGGTGGCTGTCAGGGCTAACATGGGACAGACCTTTCCCATGTATATCAATGGTCAAGAGCGTTTTGCCGAAAAAACCTTCACCAAAATCAGCCCGGTAGACCTGGGTTTAACGATGGCACACTTTCAGACAGGAACGGCCGATCATGCCAAAGAAGCTGTTTTAGCCGCCAAAGCTGCCTACCCTGGTTGGAAAACAACCCCCTGGCAAGAACGGGTAGCCCTGTTGCGTAAAGCGGCCGATTTAATCAGCGAACGCCTGTTTGACATTGGGGCGGTGATGGCGTTGGAAGTTGGCAAAAATCGCCTGGAAGCCTTAGGTGATGTGGAAGAAACGGCCGATTTGATTCGTTATTACTGTGACCAGATGGAAGAGAACGATGGGTTTACTGTGCAGATGAAGTCGGAAAGCCCGCGCCACCACAACCGCAGCGTTTTACGGCCGTATGGAGTGTGGGCTGTCATCTCCCCCTTCAATTTTCCCTTTGCCCTGGCGGGTGGCCCCAGCGGTGGGGCCATGGTTGCTGGTAATACCGTCGTCTTCAAACCCGCCTCCGATACTGCCTACACCGGCTGGTTACTCACCACCTGTTTCCGCGATGCGGGTTTGCCTGCTGGCGTTTTTAACTTTGTCACGGGTGGCGGCCGGGCAGTGGGGCAAACCATTGTCGATCACCCCGATGTGGCTGGTATTACCTTCACCGGTAGTTATGATGTGGGCATGGGCATTTTGCGGAATTTTGCCCAGGGTCGTTACCCCCGCCCCTGTATTGCTGAAATGGGTGGCAAAAACCCGGTCATCATCAGCAACAAAGCTGATCTGGATAAAGCGGCTATTGGTGTGATGCGTTCTGCTTTTGGCCTGCAAGGGCAGAAATGTTCGGCTTGTTCCCGTGTCTATGTGCACAAAGATGTCAAAGATGCCTTTGTGCAAAAATTTGTTGACTTGACCAGCAAAGTCAATGTGGGCGACCCTACCGACCGCAATAATTGGATGGGGCCGGTGATCAACGAATGGGCTTTTAAGGATTACCAAAAATTTGTGGGCGACCTGGCTGAAAGCGGCCGTATTCTTTATGGCGGCAAAGTATTGGATCAAAACGGCTACTATGTCTTGCCGACCATTGCCGACAACCTGCCCGATGATCATTACCTCTGGAAACATGAGATGTTCCTGCCCGTTGTGACTGTTACCGAATTTGACGACTTTAACGAAGCCATGAAAAAAGCCAACGATGTGGAATATGGCCTTACGGCCGGGTTTTACAGCAGCGACGACGACGAAGTGCAATGGTTCTTAAACAACATCGAAGCGGGTGTGTTGTATGTGAACCGCGAAAGTGGTGCCACCACCGGAGCCTGGCCTGGCTACCAGGCCTTCGGCGGCTGGAAAGGTAGCGGCTCCACCGGTAAAGCAGGCGGCAGCGTCTACTACGTTCAACAATACATGCACGAACAAAGTCATACGATTGTGGATTAGTTGTGAGCTATCGGCTATTAGCTATTGGCTATCAGTTATCAGCTATCAGCTATCAGCTATCAGCTTCCCTGCTGACGGCTGATAGCTGACGGCTAACAGCTTTCAGCTTTTCTCGCTGACGGCTGATAGCTGACGGCTAACAGCTTTTAGCTTCCCTGCTGACGGCTAACGGCTTTCAGCTACTTTAACGTTATGTCACACAAAATTATTTCTATGTCTGAGGCTGTCAGCCGCTATGTGGTTGATGGCAACACTGTTGCCATTGAGGGGTTTACAGCTTTTATTTGTTATGCGGCGGCGCATGAGATTATCCGGCAGCGCAAACAAGATTTAACGTTGTGCCGTTTGACTCCTGATTTGATTTATGACCAGATGATTGCGGCCGGGGTGGCAAAAAAGCTGATTTTTAGCTACTTGGGCAATCCGGGGGTGGGCAGTTTGCACTGCATTCGGCGGGCAGTGGAAAAAGGCATCCCCCGGCCGTTAGCCATTGAGGAGTATTCCCATTTTGGGATGGTCGGCCGTTATCTGGCTGCGGCCAGCAATTTGCCCTTTTTCCCGGTGCGGAGCTATACAGGCAGCGATATGCCGCAAGCGAACCCGGATATTAAATTTGTCGAAAGCCCTTATGGTGACGGCCCTATCGCTGTGGTGCCTCCCTTACACCCCGATGTGGCTTTTCTTCATGCTCAACGCGCCGACGAACAGGGCAATACACATTTGTGGGGGTTGTTGGGGGTGCAGAAAGAGGTGGCTTTTGCTGCCAGGAAGGTGGTGGTGGTGGTAGAGGAGATTGTATCGGAGGAGGTGATTGCCCGCGACCCCAACCGCACCTTGATTCCGGGGTTGGTGGTGGAGGCGGTGGTTCACCAACCCT
>CAZPEJ010000014.1:13503-22380 GCA_964585465.1 uncultured Ardenticatenaceae bacterium | reverse complement strand
CGAGCGGTTAAATGGGTTCTGCGCTAAAGATGCGGTCTATACGGAAGGCGCGTTGTTCCTGGCGCAAATGGCAGAAAGCTACCAGGTAGAGGTTGTTTTGGTGACGGGTGGGGTAGCGGGGGGTAATGGTGCGGCGGGTTTCGCCTTCTTCGCCCATGTAGAGGATGTGTAGGGAACGGCCGTTTTCCAGCGCATCGGTCACAAAAGGTGGCAGGGGTTGAACAACCGGTGGGGTAGCATAAATGGGCACTCCTTGAGCATGGAGCAAATCCCCGACCGTTTCTAACCGTTGTTTGCTCAAGTCACGAATCATCCGTTTTAAGATTTCGGCCGTCATGTAAACGTCGTGTAAGGCGCGGTGTGCCTGTCCCATTCGCACCCCCAGGCGACGGGCAATATATTCCAGGTTGTTGCGCCCAAAGTAGAAGTGGCGGCGGGCTAATTGCAAGGTACATAACCAGGGATTGTGTAAAACCGGGGTGGTGGGGAATGTGCGGGTGGTTTGGTAGTGCAGGATGTAAAACTCGGTGCCGATAAATTCTGCGTCAAAGGTGGCGTTGTGGGCGACTAACAAAGCATCCTGGGTTAGTTCCAGAAACTCGTTGGCAATTTGGGCAAAGGTGGGTTTATCCATTAAATCTGCGTCGGAAATGCCATTAACGGCCGATGCTTGAGCATCCATCTTCCGGCCGGGTTGCAGCAGATAATTCATTTCCTTTGTTACCTGCCCATTTTCCAGCCGAATGGCCCCAATTTCCACCACCCGATGCCCTAAACCGGCGTATAAACCCGTTGTTTCTGTGTCCAACACCACAATGGGAACTTCTAACGGCCGTTTCTCATCTAACTCGATCATAGCGCAATTGTAAGAGAAATCGGCCGTCTGTGCGAAGGGTTCGGGTTTCAGGTTTCAGGTTGGGAAATCCGTGTTCATCCATTTTATCCGTTTCATCTGTGGTTAATTCCCTCGCCTTTCGCTCCTCGCCTCTCGCTTCTCGCTCCTCTCATCCGTTCAATTCCCGGTTCATTCCCCTGCGGCGCAGAGAAACGGCCGTTGTGGTCACCAGTAACAACCCGGCCAGCGCGGTCAGCCCGGCCCAGGCAATATGGCTTTCGGCCGTCAGGGTAGAGAGGGTAATGGCGGTGGGGCTATTACCAGAGGTATTACCCGCAATAATGGGTGTACCTCCCAGTTCGGCGGTGGTGAGGGTGACGTTTAAGGTGCGTGGGGAACCGACTGTGTGGCTGACAGAGCCGTACAACACCCAGCAGGTAGCTACCGGCGTGCAAGCTGTATTGGGTGCGTTGCTGCCATTTAGGGCAAAGTGGTATAAACGGTCACTGTTAAAGGTAAGGTCGCAGGCAGAGCTGGCACTGACAGGAACCTGTACCGTCCAATTGTTGCTGGCCCCTGGCGCAGTAAAAAAGTCGTAGAAGCCGGAACACAAGGTGCCCGAAGGGGTTGCAGGCAGGTTAAACGGCACTACAGAGCCGTGTGAAACCACCACGCCTTGCCCGGTGCCGCCGCTAATTGTGGCTCCGTCGGCCAACGCTCCCAACCCCCAATCCAACACTGGCGCACCCAAACGGTAATCAAAAGCGGCCGTATTGCCAACCCCGGCCGGGGTATAGTCACCCCACCAGTTATGACGGCCGTTAAACGTCCCGCCGGTGCTATTCACCCCGGTCGTAAAGCTGGAAATGTTGTTGGCATATGCCGTTAAGGTTCCACCTGTCTGCCGGAAAACAGTGGTGTGAGTGCTGATGTCATTCCCGCGAAATGTGACAGTGCCATCTTCTATGCCAAAAGCGTTGGGGGAGTTGTTGGTAATCACTGCATCGGAAACAGTCATCACGGCGGCACTGTTGCGAGCATATAACCCCCCACCACTATTGCTGGCCGTGTTGTTGCTGATTTCTCCACCCGTCAAGGTGACTGTTCCTTGAGCCACATTGATCCCAGCCCCGTTGTAGTTGGTGGTATTGTTGCGAATCACTCCGCCCTGCATGGTTATCGAGCCATTAAACACATACACCCCGCCACCGCCGAAATCAGCAATTGCTGGATTGGCGGCGTTGTAGGCAATCGTGCCGGTGATGACATCTAATAAGCCGTTGGTTTGCACCACATACACCCCACCGCCATAGGTGGCGGTGTTGCTCAGGATTTGCCCGCCGTCCAGGGTGAGGGTGCCGTTATTGACCAACACCCCGGCCCCACGATAAGCGGTGTTATTGTGAATTTCGCCGCCGTTTAAGGTGGCGGAACCAGTGGCTATGTACACCCCACCACCTGGGAAGGGATCATTGGCGGCCGGGGCGGTGGCGGTGTTGTTGTTAATTTGCCCACCATTCATGACAAAGCTGCCCATATTGACATAAATCCCAGCCCCACCCATATTGGCAGTGGCGGTGTTTTGGTCAATGGTGCCTGCTTCTTGGGTAAAGGTGGCCCCACCCTGGTTGACATAAACGCCGCCGCCACTAGCGGCCAGATTGAGGGAAATTTGCCCACTTTGGAGGGTGACGCTCCCGCCTCGGCTGTATACACCGCCGCCAGATGTGGTGGTGGTATTGTTTTGGATGGTGGTATTGATCAAGGTCAAGGTACCGGCGGTGATATAAATACCGCCGCCATTACGGCCTGAACTGTTGTTTTCCACGACGACATCCGCCAATGTGACGGTGCCTGCTGTGATGAGCATTCCGCCCCCGTCGGCGGCTCCGATGATAGCCCCGTTCCGAATGGTTAAATCATTCAGGCTCAAAACAGTGCTTACACCCGACACGGTGAAGACGCGGTTGGTGGCATTGCCGTTAATGACGGTGGTGGCGGAGCCAGCCCCGGTAAAGATGAGGGATTTGCTGACAGAGAGTTGCCCTAGTGCGAGGGTATAGGTGCCTGCGGGGATGTCAATGGTGTCGCCTGCAACGGCCGTTGTGATGGCCTCTCGGATGGAGCAACCAGTTCCTACGGCACAGCCGTCGTTTTCATCTGTCGTGGTGGTGACAATAATGGTAGCGGCATAAACGGGGGATGGGTGAAATGCCCATAAGAGTATGCTGAGTAAACAGAGGGGAAGAAAAAGCGAAAAAAAGAGAGGAAGTGATTTTGAGGTCATGAGTTGATACCTCCTAAACTGTTTCATTGGGGATTTGTTTGGTACAACCAGTTCAGTATACCATAACTGACTTACAATGCTGCTTGCCTTTTGCCTTGTCGGGAGGCGTAGATATAATGAGGTATATTCTTTAATGGCGAAAAAAATATGTGTATGAGTTATCAACGATTTATTGGTATTCTCGTTTTATTGGTAGTTCCCCTGTTGGCCGCTTGCAACAACGATTCGGAACCGACTCCCACGCTGGCAGCAACGGCCGTTCTTCCTGTTAACTCCACTGTGGCTCCAGATAGCCCCACCCAGGCGGCTGTGGTGACCAGTGCGCCACCAACCGAAACGGCCGTTCCTCCCTCACCCACACCCTCTTTGGCGGCCCTGGTGAACAACAGCCCTATTTACCTGTTTGAATATGAACAAGAGTTAGCCCGTTATGAACAGGCGGCGCAACTTAATGGCACACCAACGGCCGAACCGGTCAATTATGGGGCGATTGTTCTGGATGCGTTAATTGAACGGAGTTTGATTATCCAGGCGGCCACTGCCCAGGGAATTACCGTTACAACCGAAGATGTAGATGCTAAACTGGTGGAGTTGCAACAAGCGGCCGGGGAAAGTGGCAATTTTACTGCCTGGCTGGAAGCTAATTTGTTGACAGTGGAGGAGTTTCGCCAGGCGTTGACCTATGAGATGCTCACCGAACGAATGGCGACGGTGGTGACGGCAAATGTGCCTTTTAACATTGAACAGGTACATGCACGGTACATTCAAGTGGATGATGCCGCCCTGGCCCAATCTTTGTTGGATCAAATCAATAGTGGGAGTGATTTTGTTTTGCTGGCAGCGCAATACTCGCTGGATCAAGCCACTGCGCCAAATGGCGGCGATTTGGGGTATTTTGGGCGGGGCTGGTTGTTGGTGCCGGAGGTGGAAGCGGCGGCTTTTATGTTGCAACCCGGCGAGACCAGCCCGGTGTTGCCTGTGACCAATCCAGAGACCGGACAGACGACCTACTATTTAATACAGTTGATTACCCGCGAGGCAGAACGGCCGTTAGATGCTGATATGCGTTTTGCGTTGTTGGATCAAACCTTTCAAAACTGGCTGCAATCGCTGTGGGACGAGGCAGAAATCATCCGTTTTGTTGAGACAGGTACTTAACCTATGCAAAAACGGGGTGGTTGTGTTGGTCTATTGCTGAATTTGATAACGGCCGTTTTGTTATTGGTGGCATTGGGGCTGGCTGTGGGGCTGGTGACACTCCTGATGGCTCCAGACCGGGTGCGGGCTGTTTTGCGCCTGCCCACCCCCACACCCGATGTTGTGATGCTCACCCCCACCCTGGCGGTAGCGGCCGTTGTACCCACCGCCACCCCCAGCGAAACCCCGCAGCGGGTATTACCCACCTGGACTCCCTTTGTGGCAGAACCCACCAACACCGTTCCACCCACCAATACCCGCCGCCCTTCTGAAACACCCTCCATTCAGCCCACCTTTCCCAGCCGCACTCCTACGCACACCCCCACGTCTACGCCTACCGAAACAGGCACACCCACCCCACCTGGCCCACCCCCGACCGCCAGCCCCACACGTTCCCAATTTGTTTTTACCAAGAGCGACAACAGCCCTTACTATTTACAAAACTTCGCCAATAATGCCGGGTGCCAATGGTTGGGGATTGCGGGGGAGGTGTTGGACTTAAACCGAAACCCATTACCTGTGGGTAGTTACAATGTGCATGTGTGGGGGAATGAAGTGGATATACGACTGTCGGTGGGGAGTGCGCCGGAGTATAGCCCATCTGGTTGGGTGTATATGCTGTCTAATTCGCCGATTGTGCGCGATTACAATGTGCAGTTGGAGACGGTGAGTGGAACGGCCGTTTCCCAGGTGTATGCGGTACAAACCAGAGCCAGTTGCAACCAAAACCTGCTCAAATTCGACTTTGTGCAAAACCATTAGGGGTAGGGTAAAACGTGAAGGGGCTGTTATGTTTATGGGCCTGTTACCGTCAACGTGTACTCCCCGACTTCTCCGAAAAACTCCCGCACCTCAATGCCCCAAATGCCGTCGGCAGATAATACAAATTCATGGATGGTTTCGGCTAAACCGGCCGTATAAACATCTACCGTCAGTACAGTTGCCCCGCTAGGGTCTCGCAGGCTGAGGACAAAATCTTCTGACGCATGAGCCGGGGTCAACAAAATAGTGACCTTATCCCCTTCGTTGCCAGCAAAAGACCAGAGAGAAGTTTGTTCGGCCGTTAACGTGCCACTGGTGCTATCCCCGTAGGCCAACGAACCGGCCAAAACAGGAACATCGGCTGGCATAGCGGTGAGTGCCATCTGATACTCGCCGGGGTTGCCGTTAAATTCGCGCACCAAAATTAAGTATTGCCCGTCCGATGGCAAAGTTTGATGAATGACCTCGCTGCCACCTTCCAAAAACTCATCTACTGCCGCCAGCCGCTCCAAATTGGGATCCAATAACCAGATGTCCAGGTCGAGCGACTCTTGTAACGGTATGACCTCAATCATCACTTCATCCTCGGCCCGGCCCTGGAAAAACCAGATGTGGGCTTCGTTGGGTTGGAACGTCTCTTGTTTCACGTCCCCATAAACCATGTCCCCCGCGTCGTAAAAGTTTTCGGTTTGTTCGCTGCCTTCGTCCAATACCAGCGTGTAGGAGCCGCTATTGCCAGCAAAACTCCGCACCACCAGGTTATATTGCCCGGTTAGCGGCAGGGTGAAACCAGACACCACTTCTGCATCACCGCTAAACCCTTCATCCAGGGCAATCAGTCGTGTGCCGTCTGGGCCGTAGAGATTGAGAATGACATCTACGGTGTCGTCTGGTGTGAGAACGATGCTAATTTCGTGGCTGGCTGTGCCCGCAAATGTCCAGATGTGTTGGGTGTTGGTGGGGAGGGTGCTTTGAATGCCTTGCCCAAACTGAATTTGCCCGCCGCCACTGAACAGGGGGGTATTGTTGACGGTCAACTGCAAGGTGTAGGGGCCGGGTTGACCAGAAAACTCGGCGACTTCGACGTAATAGGTGCCACTGTTACCTAATAACATATCGGGGGCGACTTCGGCATTTCCGGCATAGCCGCTATCTACCCGGGTGATAATTTGCCCGTCTGGGCCGACAATGGTGAGAATGAGGTCGAGAAAGGGTTCGCTGGGGGTTGCCAGAACGGTGATGTATTGGTCACTGTCCACCTGGAAAGACCAGACATCCCGCACACCGCTATCAATACGGCCGTTTACCGCCACCCCCGGCATCACACTCCCCATGACGTTTGCCAGCCCGCCCCCAATGGCATAACTGGTATTGATGTCATACACCACAATGGTTTGAGCCATCTGTTCAAATGTGGCGGCATAACTGGGCCACTCGGCGGCCGGGGCGGCAAAGAGGAAAACAGCCTGTTTATTGTTGGGGGTATTGGGCTGGAAAAAGAGGATACGAGTTTGTAAGGGCACACTGTCGTCCGCGAAAAAACTGGCTACATCACCGGTGACATCTACATAGGCGGCGGTGACATCTCCGGCCGAGGCGGGCGGGGTAAAAAATGCTCCTGGAGCCAGGGGGGTGACATCGGGGGAAAGGGTTTCCAGGATGGCTTCCAGGTTTTTGAGGGGGCTGTTTTCGTTTAAGGTAAAGTTGGCAATCAACCCACCCACATAAGCCCCACTGGTGATACTTTTGCCTGCCAGCAGGCTGCTTCCGGTGTGGTCTGAGTTGGCTGCCAGCAGTGTTACCAGTCCCATGCTGGTGGTGGTAGGAGTAGGGGTTTGTTCCGACAGGTCAATCCATTCGGGTGGGGCGGCAATTTGCAGGCCAATGGTAGCGTTGCCAATGGTTTGCCACTGGGCTGGGGTGTCTACGGTGGGCAGGGCAGAGGGTTTGGGTGGGGGGGATTTGGTGGGATTGGGTTTGGAGGTGGCGGTGGGTTGTTGTTGGGCAACGGCCGTTACAGGGGAGTCGAGGGCAACATTTTCGGCCGTTTCGCCTACTTCTTCTTCCATGACCGGTCGGCAAGCTACAAAGGTTACTAAAATAACCCCCAAAATCAGGCGGGACCAGTCACCTTGTTTCATCTTTCAGGTCTTACTCACTGCCTGGCACACGCCAATCGTCCCCGATAATGATTAACACATCATACTCCCCGGCAAGATTTGTGCCAATGCTAACGTTCAAGGGAGGGACATTCATCAATTGGGTGAGATAGCGGGTGGTGTTAGGGTGGGAACCGTAATCAATAATTTGGGTGGTGCGATAGGTGCTGGCATCGGCGTTGCCAATTTCAGATACATTGATTTGGAACCCTTGCAGGTAAGATTGAGTTGCGGCGGCTAACCCAAAAACGGCCGTTCCGTTATACACGGCTACTCGTGCCGCCTCAGTAGCAGCCAGGGCTGGCAAATTCTCAATCACCGGGGTAGGAATGACAGGCGGCACAAAAATCTGATCCCGTAAGGCCCGAATTTCTTCACGGATAGGCACCAACACTTGCCGCCCATCTGGGGTGGTTTCATTATAAAGGTAGGTGTAATCCAATACATAGGTGCGGAAACTGTCACGGGGAATCTCTGGTATCAACAAGGCCAGCTGAATGGCTTCTTCCGGTGTCAGATTAGTACGCACATTTTCCTGAAACGATTGCCAAAGCTCTGGGGCGCGGGCAACGAGCTGCGGCAACATATTAAGTTGTGTAACCTGGTCTCTCACCGCCAGCACCACCATTTGTTGCCGTGCAGCCCGGTCTACGTCGCCGCCAAAGGTGGCCCTGGTGCGAGCATATTTCAAAGCCGTTGCTCCATCCAACTGATGAACACCTGCCTCGATGTGAAAAGGATCATATCCATAACATTGGTCGGGGTATTTCAAATCGTCAATCGTCTCTGGCACATTTATTTCAATACCGCCAATCAAATTCACCACTTCCACAAACGCCTGGAAATCTACCGTGACGTAATAATCTATGGTGATGCCCAAGAAAGCTTCGACAGTTTCCATTGCCAGGGCTGGCCCACCACCTGGATATTCGTAAATTTGCCCAAAGTAGTAAGCCTGATTGATACGATCCAGTTCAAAACCGGGAATTTCTACCCATAAATCGCGCGGCAGGGAGAGAAGCGAAGCAGATAACCCCACCGGGTCTACTGTAACCAGCATGAGGCTGTCGGAATGGGTAGGCCCTTCTTCGTCGCATCGGCGGTCTACCCCCAACATGAGGATGGTCACTCGCTCTTTGCCTGACCATGCTTGCAAGGAGTCGGTGGAAATGGAGATGGGGGCGGGAATTTCGACCGTATCCCCGTTTGTTTCTACCACCACAGGGGCGTTGGGAATTGGCTCTTGCACCCCACTAAAATCAGGATCTGTTACCTGAAAAGTGGCAACGGTTTCCTGAACGGTTTGAAATAACCAGATTGAAGTGAATGCCAGTAAGGCCAGACCGCCTGAGATTAGCAATCCAAACAACCACAATGGCAAACGCACCCTGGATGGTGGACGCTTTTGAGAACGAGGTATCATGCTCTATTAACCTTTATGGGTTTTACGGCATTATAACTGACAAGGGCAAGGTGGCAAACGTTTTACTGTTTGCCACAAACGTTTCACTGTTTGCCACAAACATTTCACTGTTTACCACAAACGTTTTACTGTTTGCCACAAACGTTTCACGGTTTGCCAACAAACGTTTCACGGTTTGCCAACAAACGTTTCACGGTTTGCCAACAAACGTTTC
>CAZPEJ010000014.1:0-13403 GCA_964585465.1 uncultured Ardenticatenaceae bacterium | reverse complement strand
ACAAACGTTTCACGGTTTGCCAACAAACGTTTCACGGTTTGCCAACAAACGTTTCACGGTTTACCCCTCTTTGGAGTTTGGGCAAAATTGCCATAAAATAATCTCAACCTTTCCCAATTGAGGTGCATTGTGATGGATTTAACACCTTTAACCCCTATTTTAGAGAAGTATAACGGCCGTTCCCGTTCCTCCCTCCTCCCCTTACTCCACGAAGCCCAATCGGTCTATGGCTGGCTGCCACGCGAAGTGCAGGAAGCCATCAGCCACACCCTACGGGTGCCCCTGGCAGATATTCATGGTGTGATTGAGTTTTACAGCATGTTTTATAACGAACCCACTGCCAAACGGGTGATTCGTGTTTGCGAAGACCCAGCCTGTCAGTTGGCGGGTTGCGAATCGGTGATGCAAGCCATTGAGGCCCGTCTGGGGGTATCCCATCATGGCGACACCACCGCCGACGGTGCGATTACCTACGAACATGTCACTTGCCTGGGTATGTGTGAACTGGCCCCGGCGGCTTTGCACGGAGAACGCCCGGCTGGCGAACTTGCCCCGGCCGATGTGGAGGCTTTTCTCGCTGGCACATACCCCGAACCTAATGCCAAAGTGTATGGCAGCCCCCTGTGGACATTGGCGCGACTGGGCAAGGTAGACCCGGCCAGTTTGAGCGATTATGAGTCCCAGAGCGGTTATGCCGGATTGCGAAAGGCGGTTGCCATGACCCCAGACGAGGTGATTTCGGCCGTAGAGGCCAGTGGCATTGTGGGGCGTGGTGGGGCTATGTTTCCCACCGGGCGCAAGTGGCGGTTTACCCGGGGTGCCCCCGGCCTGGCTAAACACATTGTGGTGAATGCGGATGAGAGCGAACCCGGCACCTTCAAAGACCGATGTTTGCTGGAAGAAGACCCCTTTGCGGTTATTGAAGCCACCACGTTGGCGGGTTACGCAGTGGGAGCAGAAAACGGTTGGATTTTTGTGCGTGGCGAGTATCCCCGCAGCTTCCACCGTTTGCGCGAGGCGGTGCGCCAGGCACGAGTTGCCGGGTATTTGGGGAAAAATATCCTGGGCGTTGCTGGTTTCAACTTTGACATTGAGGTGCGTTTGGGTGCTGGGGCGTATATTTGCGGGGAGGAGACGGCTCTCTTTGAAGCCATTGAGGGCAAACGGGGCTTCCCACGCATCAAACCTCCTTTTCCTACGACACATGGTCTGTTCTACCAGCCCACGTCTATTAACAATGTGGAGACGTTGGTGGCGGCGTTGGTGGCTTTGACGCTTGGTGTTGAGTCCTGGAAATCGCTGGGCACGGCGCAATCACCCGGCACCAAGCTGTTTTGTCTGAGCGGGCATGTAGCAAAACCGGGGGTGTATGAGATTCCCTTTGGGATGACGATTCGCCAGTTGATTGATCTGGCGGGTGGTGTGCCGGGGGGCAAGGGTATCCAGGCGGTGTTGATGGGTGGGGCGGCCGGGGTGTTTATTGGCCCAGAGAAGTTGGAGATGCCTTTGACCTATGAGGATGCGCGGGCAAATAATGTGCCGTTGGGGTCGGGGGTGGTGATGGTGTTTGACGAAACGGCCGATCTCCGCCATACGCTCTATCAACTAGCCCGCTTCTTTTCTCATGAAAGTTGTGGTAAATGTTTCCCCTGCCAGCTTGGCACCCAACGGCAAAAAGAGATTCTGCACCACATTGCCGAAAGAGGTGGCCCGCGCGCAGGGGATAAAGAGAGATTGCTGGATATTGGGTTTACGATGACTGAAACTTCGCTGTGTGGCCTGGGGCAAACGGCCGCTTCGGCTGTGATGAGTGCAATTCAGTTGTGGCCGGGGTTGGTGGAAGGGGAATAGTGGGCAGTGAGCGGTGAACAGTGAACAGTGGACGGTGAACGGTGAACAGTAGACAGTGAACGGCCGTTTATCTGGTTTGAAACCTACCAGGATGAACTGATGTTGAATTGGGAATGTCGGAGAACGGCAGAATAACATGTTGTTGGATGAGATTGGTCAAGAATTACAGGATATAACAGTTGATGTGTTATGGGCGGTGTAATTCACCAGTTACTTTTGAGATAGATTATGAGCGAGAGTATCACCCTGACGATTGATGGACGAGAGGTTACAGTACCGGCTGGTACAACCATTTTGCAGGCGGCGGCGCAGTTGGGTATTGAGATTCCAGTTATTTGTTATCACCCCCACCTGACGGCAAATGGGTTGTGTCGTATTTGTTCGGTAGATGGTGGTTTCCGCACTCAGCTGGCGGCGTGTGTGACGCAATGTAATAATGGGATGAAGATTGAGACGCAGAGTGAGGATGTGAAAAACGGCCGTCGCACCATTCTGGAGTTGTTGGCTTCTACCATTGATTTATCGGAATCACCGGAAATTTTGCCGTTGTTAGATGAGTACCAGGTCAACCTGGAGCGTTTTGCAGATGGTAAACGGCGGGAAAACCCGGTGTATGATGACAACCCCTTTTACATTCGTGATTACAATAAATGTGTGAATTGTTGGCGGTGTGTACAGGTGTGTGCCGAGGATGCACAATACTGTTTTGCTCTCAACTTTGACGGCCGGGGGTTTGAAACCCGCATTGCCACGTTTTTGGGGAATCCCATGCCCGATACAACTTGTGTCTTTTGTGGGCAATGTGTGGGGGTTTGCCCTACAGGGGCGTTGAAACCGAAACGACAGGCATTGTTGGAACAGGGTCTTAGCCCGGATGAGGTGTTTCAGCAGACACGGCGCAAACGGAAACGTGGGGAGGAGGGGGAGTAAGACGTATCTGGTGTTGTGAATTAAGAAGGGAAACGGCCGTTTTGTCTTTTGAAGTTACCCTTTTTTTGTAGGTATGGCTACAAAGTTGACGCTTCTCAAAAACGTTTTGTTGGCGGTGGGGCTGAGCCTGATAACGGCCGTTTTCACCATCGAAATTGGCCTGCGTTTCTTCTACACCCTCATCCCCATCCAGGTGTGCGCCATGAACTCCCTCATCGCCACCTACACCTGCCAGCCCTACTTTGTCTATGACGAACCTATCCGCATTGGCTACCGTTACCAGCCTGGGTTTCACCAGGAAGGTATGTGGGACCCGGCCAGCCCGTTTTTAGCCAGTGCTGCCAACGAAACCCGTCCCTCCAACCGTTCCGACGCTTTTTACTACGTTTTCCAAACAGACGAGATGGGGTTCCCCAACAGCGAATATGAATGGCGAGAGCAGTATGGCATTGTCATTGCTGGCGACTCGTTCACCATTCGCACCGCCCCCAAAACCTGGATTGAACTGTTGCAGGAACAGACAGGGCAGGAAATTTTAACCCTGGGCGCACCCAGTTGGAGTACCTTGAATGAAGCAGAAGCCATCAAACTGTATGGCCTGGACAAAAATCCAGAGTGGGTGTTGCTAATGTACTTTGAGGGGAATGACATCATTGGTGCCGGGCAATACCTGGAGCGAAAAGATAGCGGCCTGAGTTGGAAGGCGTATGATTATCAAGGTGTACCTTTCACCCGCCGTTTGCTCACCCCCTATCTGGCCCAATTTTTCTGGGAAAAACTCTTCCCCCCACCCCAAACTGCCCCTCCTCGTTATCGTTATCCTGTTGCTGTTAGCAGCGAAGCGGGCACATTTGACACCGTATTGAAAGATATTCACCTGTGGCCGCTTTCCATTGACGAATCTGTTCTGGCTCGTTCAGATGAATTTTTAGCGGTGCAAGACTCCCTGTTACAACTCAAAACACTTACTGATGCTCAAGGAGCGCGGCTATTGCTGGTATATATTCCCAGCAAAGAACGGGTTTTGTGGCCGCGTATTTGGGATTCGGTAGATGTCAATAATGTGTTGGAGCGCACCGTGACCGTGACACTTTCTAACGGGGAAAGCGGAGAATCGGAGTGGCAACCGCAATACCTGAGTTACCAGGCATTTGGGGAGAATAGTGATAACCAGGAGCAGTTGTTGGCCCAGTTTACGGCCGATCACGGGATTGAGTTTCTCAGCTTAACGGCCGAATTCCAGACCCAGACGGTCAAACGAGGCGAACTGTATCACTACGCCGACCCTCACTGGAACCAACCCGGCAACCAGTTAGCCGCCGACCTCATCGCCACCTATTTGAACTCCCGGTAACGGATCAAGGGTTCGTTCAAAACTATACTGACAAGGGCACAAACCAACATTTTCATGGAAATTGCAGCTTAGAGACCTTCCAATCCCCAATCTCTAATCTCCAATCTCCTAGACGCATACCGGCAAACCCTGTTTAGATTTGCCTGATGGCGTATAATTTCCTTCATGCTATCGTCAAACTCAAAATATCAACTTCCCAGGAGGTTTTCCCATGATTTCCCCCGATAAAATCGTCCGTACCACCTGCCCCTACTGCGGCGTAGGTTGCCAGATGAACCTGAAAGTGAAAGACAACTTCATTTACTCGGTTGAAGCTCCCTTTGGTGTGGCCCCGAATGATGGGATGTTGTGTGTAAAAGGGCGGTATGGCACAGATTATGTCAAACATCCCGGCCGGATAAAAACCCCCCTCATTCGCACCAACCGCCACGAAGGGCGCAGTGCCAGACCCATCTGGCGCGAAGCCACCTGGGACGAAGCCCTCGATTTAGTAGCCGACGAACTCACCCGTATTGCCAAAACAGATGGCGGCGATGCGATTGCCAGCTATGCCAGTGCTAAAGCCACCAACGAAGACAACTACATCTTCCAAAAAGTGATGCGGGCGTTGTTGCATACCAACAACGTGGATCATTGTGCCCGGCTTTGCCATGCAGGTTCGGTGACGGGGTTGCAGCTTTCCATTGGCTCCAGTGCCATGTCCAACTCCATTGCTGAGATGGAAAACCTGGAGGCATTTATTGTCACTGGTTCCAACACCACTGAAACCCACCCGGTTATCTCTAACTTCCTCAAACGAGCGGTGCGAAAAAATAAAGCCAAACTGATAGTGATTGACCCACGCAAAATTGATATGACCAATTTTGCCACCCTGTGGTTGCGGCAAAACCCTGGCACCGATGTGGCTGTGTTCCAGGCCATGGCCCATGTGGTGGTGAAGGAAGGGTTATTTGATCCGGAGTTTATTGCCCAACGCACCGAGGGGTTTGAAGTCTATTTGGAGTCGTTGGAGCAGTATACACCGGAGTGGGCGGAGCAGGTGAGTGGTGTACCGGCCGATTCTATCCGCGAGGCGGCGCGAATTTATGCCAAAGCGGGACGGGCGGCCATTTATTGGGGCATGGGCATCAGCCAGAGTACACACGGCACAGATAACACATTGTCACTGGTGAATCTGGCACTTATGTGTGGACATGTGGGTAAGGCGGGCACAGGGTTGAATCCGCTGCGCGGCCAGAATAATGTGCAGGGGTGTTCTGATAGTGGCGGGTTGCCTAACGTGTTCACAGCCTACCAACGGGTGGATGTCCCGGCCGTTTTGGACAAGTTTGAGCAGCATTGGGGTGTGTCGTTGAACAGTAAACCAGGGTTGACAGCGACGGAAATGGTAGATGCGGCCGAACATGGAACAGTGCGGGGCATGTTTGTGTTGGGCGAGAACCCGATGATGAGCGAACCAAACCAGACTCATGCACGCCATTCGTTGGAAAAGCTGGAGTTTTTGGTGTGTCAGGATATTTTTATCAATGAAACGGGGGAGATGGCAGACGTGATTTTGCCTGCGACCAGTTTTGCCGAGAAGGATGGTACGTTTACCAACACGGATAGACGGGTGCAGCGGTGCCGAACGGCCGTTCCTCCGGTTGGTAATTCGCGCCCCGATTGGGAGATTTTGTGCGATTTAGGGCGGCGTATTGAACAACGGATGGGGTTGAATATGGCACACGGTTTTAACTACAACCACCCCTCTGAAATTTGGGAGGAGATGCGCCAGGTTACCCCCGATTTTTGGGGTATAGATTATGACCGGATTGAGCGCGAGGGTGGGGTGCATTGGCCTTGCCCCAGTTTTGACCACCCCGGTACACCCTTTTTGTTTGCCGAGGAGTTCCCACGCGGCAAGGGCAAGTTTTGGGAAGTGGCTTATGGCACCAACTCGGAGCAGCCGGATGAGGAGTACCCCTACAATTTGACTACCGGCCGGGTGTTGTATCATTGGAGTGGCAGCACCATGACGGGTAATTCCAAGCTGGAGGAGATTTTCCCAGAGGCGGTGTGTGAGATTCATCCGGTGGATGCGGCGGATCTGGATGTGCAGACGGGGGATTGGGTGGCGGTGAGTTCGCGGCGTGGCACAATTACGTTGCGGGTGTTGGTGACGGCCCGTTCGCCACGCCGCACGGTGTTTGTGCCGTTCCATTTTGCCGAGGCGGCGGCCAATTTGTTGACCCTGGACAGGATTGATAGCCGGGCGAAGATTCCTGATTACAAAAATACGGCCGTTTCCATCCACAAAACCGCTGTCCCCCATGATGTCCACGACGATTACCACCTGCCGCTTTTTGAGCGCGGAGCGATTAAAGACCCTGTGCAAGTGCATTAGGACGTGAAACGTAAAACGTGAAACGTAAAAGGTGAAGGGTGAAAGATGATGGGAGTTGTGGCTGAAATGGAAAGGGCGCAAAGAAAAAACCTTTGCGCCCTTTTGATTTTTGCCTGAATTGTTACCGGATGACGGTTATCTTACCAGGAAGACGTACATAGTATTTTCATTAAATAACAGGATGGAAACCGAAGCAACGGCCGTTTCCTTCTGAAAAATCATCAACAACGCCCCGGTTTCCCCTTCGCCAACCCCTAACGCACTCCAACCCAGCCGTTCCATCTCCTCCTGGTAAAACGCCTGAATTTCATCGGCCGTTGCCGCTACCGTAAAGTAGTAACTGCCACTGCCTTCCTCTCCGGCGATGGCTTGCGGCATAATTGGCAAACCATTCCACTCGGCTGCTGGTTCGCCGACGGGAATGGGCAGGGGGAAATCTGCGACAGGTTCAGCAGGTGGCTCGTCTTCTGTGGTGGTTTCTGCTGTGGTGAAGGAGATAGAATTGAGAACGGCTTCAAACATGGGGATGCCTTCATCTTGCCAACGGCCGTTCACCGCCAGCCCAAAAGCAAATAGCGTCAGTGAATCGCTGGTAGCCACAATGGTAATACGGCCTTCCATTGCATCCCCCAAGAACAACCCGGTGACATCGGCCGTTATGCCTTCCACCCCGTCAACTGTTGTTGTATCGGGATCACTCACCGTCATTTCCCCCATATCCACACTGACAGCCGCCACAAACGCATCCAAAATTTCTTGCAGCGATTCATCCGTTTCTTCTTGTCTGGTGGCGATAAATAGCAGAATTTCATCATCCCGGCTGGTGATCCCCACCTGAGGCCCCTGAACATCTATCAAAAAATCTTCAAACGGGAGAAAGGAAAAACCACCTTCTTCAACAACGACCCTTTCCACAGGAGGTTCAGTGGCAGTGGCGGTGGCAGTGGGTGAGGGTAATGGAGTGGCTGTGTTGGTGGGCAGGGGAGATTCTGTAGGGGTGGGGGTGGCGGTATCTGTGGGAAGTGGGGTAGCAGTGGCCGCGTGGGTGGGGGTTTGGCTGGGGGGCGGGGTATGGGTGGCGGTTGGTTGCACAGCCACCTCAGTCTGGTTGCCACAGGCGAACAGGAACAGGGTGAAGGTGGCAAAAAGGGATAGGCGTAATAAATGTTTTGTGAAACTTATCATGAGTAGCACCTGTAAACCGCCAGGGTTAGGTAGCTATTTCTGTATGCTCTTTACTTTGAAACGGCCGTTTCCCTGGCTAAAATATAAACTTCTAACTTTGTAAAAGCTGTGAGCAGCACTGCCGACCAGTATAAAACAGGCAGACATAAAGTTCAAGCAGGCGTTACATCCTATCCATTCCCATTCAAAACAATCAATGTCATTTCCGGCGGAGCCATAAACCGCACACGCGGGGCACTTAACCCTTCCAGCCCAATCCCCCGACTGACATAAAGATTTGTGCGCCCTTCATGGTATAACCCCATCACATACTTCCGCCCCAATTGGGAACTGGTCAACAAAGGGCCAATGAGCGGTAGACGCACCTGCCCGCCATGTGTGTGGCCGCACACGTAGAGGTCAATGCCATGAGCCACAGCCTGGGGCATCAACTCTGGGGAGTGGTAGAGTAAAATTTGTGGCACGTCGTGGGGAACGGCCGACATCAGTTGAGCCAGGCGAGCAGAATCGGTGGGAATGTCATGGGTACAATCCATCCCCATAATCACCAATTTACGGCCGTCTCCCATATCCAACGGCTTCCAGGCCAGGCGCATCAAAGGAATCTTCAACTTTTCAAATGTCGGCACAACTGTTTCCCGCAAATCCACTGGCGGGCTGCCCAACGTCGCATACACCCCATGTGGCGCATGAAGCTGGCTCAGAACTCGCCGCACCTGCAAATGTGTTTCCACATCCCGATTGTAAGACAAATTGACATAATCGCCCGTGATGAGAATAACATCTGGTTTAGCCTCTTTTGCCAGCCGCACCACATCCACTTCGCGCTGGGTAATACGTTCCAGGTGCAAATCCGTGATGTGCAAAATGCGGATGGGGGGCGTGCCATAGGGCAAACGGTCGGTGAACAGGTATAACTCGGTCATCTCCAGGCGAAACGGCTCCACCATAGTGCCCCATGTCAGAGCGGCCGTGCCAATCACCTGAATCGCCAGCACCAACCCCAGCCCAGACTCCGCACCAATCCACAAACCCAGCAAAACCATCCCCATCGTTGCTAACATTCGCAACAAAGCCAGGGGGAAAAATTGTGCTTTCCACGGGCCAAAGGATAACCGGCGTTGCGGCAACAAAGCCAAAATCGCCCCATCCCCGGCCATAAACAACCAGGTTTGTAACCCAGCCAGAAAAGCCACACGGCCGTCGTCAAACCACCACCACCACACCCCACCCGCCAGGCCAGCTAACAAGGCTCCACCCAAAGCCACCCCTACTGTCGGCCAGGTTGCAGCCATATGAAAAAAGACCATCACCTTGTGCAGCAGGCTCTCTTCTAAAATATCTACGGCGGGTTCGTCAATTTCAATGGGTTCGTTAATCACAGCGTGTTGTAGTTCAGACACAGTTTTCTCCCTGACAAGCCATGTAGCAGTTGCCACACAACAATGGAAGGATGCAAGTAAAACCTTAATTTCCGACTTACCCTACAAGACATGCACTGTTTTTAAGACATCACATGTCTAAAAAACATCGCATGTCGTCAGTTTCGTGGTTATAATCTGCTGTTATGAGTGTAAACTATCCTGACCGTGTGACGCTGGCTCATCTGCCAACCCCGCTGTACAAGCTGGAGCGATTGACAAAACTGCTTGGTGGGCCGGAATTGTTTATCAAACGAGATGACGAAACCGGATTAGCGACGGGCGGCAACAAAACCCGCAAGTTGGAGTTTTTGGCTGCCGACGCACTGGCGCAGCAGTGCGATTACCTGGTGACAACTGGGGCACCGCAAAGTAACCATTGCCGACAAACGGCCGCTGCGGCTGCCAAATTGGGGCTGGGTTGTAGTTTGGTGTTGCGCGGCAATGCGCCGCCACAAATGACCGGCAATATCCTGTTGGATCACCTGCTGGGGGCACATTTGTATTGGATGGGCGAACGGCCGTCTTCCCAGGTGATTCAAGAGGTATTAGGCGAGTTAAAAGCGATAGGGCATAAACCCTACGCCATTCCCCTGGGCGGTTCAAACGTTGTTGGAGCAACCGGTTATGTGTTAGCCATGCAAGAGCTAATGAACCAACTGACCGCCGAACGCCTGAACATGGATTTTATTGTTTTTGCCAGCAGCAGCGGCGGCACCCATGCAGGCATTGTCCTGGGGGCGGAAATTTATGGGTTTCGCGGCAAAATTCTGGGCATTAGTGTAGACCACCCGGCCGATGCCCTGCACACCCAGGTAGCAGCTCTGGCAACGGCAACGGCCACTCATTTGGGGTTAGGTACCTTGTCGCTGGCGCATCGAGTGGATGTGAATGATGATTACCTGGGGGAAGGGTACGCCAAAGTAGGCGAAACCGAGCGTGAGGCCATCCGGCTGGTAGCCCAGGCAGAGGGGATTTTGTTAGACCCGGTGTATACAGGACGGGCAATGGGTGGGTTGATAGATTTAATTCGTTGGGGAGCGTTTACCAGGGGGCAAAAGGTGTTGTTCTGGCATACGGGCGGAACGGCCGCTTTGCCCGCTTTTGCCGAAAAATTGTTTTGACTGTGAGACGTGAGACGTGAGACGTGAAACGTGAAACGTCATACACCCAGTTGCGTTTTACGCTTCATGTTTTATTGATAAATTGTTACGCCTAAACCTCCATGAGTAAAAAACCGCGCCCTGCCCAAAAAACGGCCGAATCCCTTTCCTCCTCCCCTTTTTTGATTTTGTTAGGGGGCATTACCACCCTGCTGGTTATTCTGGCCCTGTCTGTCGAGTACGAATCCTTCACCTCCCTCTACGATGCCGATTATGTCGGCAGCGAAACCTGTGGCGATTGCCACAATGTCATCTACACCCGTTGGCAAAGCTCGCCCCATGCCAACATGACCCGTAAACCCACCCCGGACAGCGTTGTAGGCAACTTTGTCAGTGGCTCTTGGATGATCCCGAATGAGGCCCGGCTGTCAGAGTTTGATACCCTGCCTGCCATCCAAACGTATACCCAAGACGGCAACTACTTTATGTCGTTGCGCCGCCCCAACTCTGATGAGTATGTACCCTTCAAAGTGGCCTATGTGATTGGGTATCAATACCGCCAAACTTACCTGACCCTGGAGGCGGGAGGGGTTTTGCGCCGTTTACCGCTAGAGTGGTCGGTGGTGCGTCAGGAGTTTTTTCCGTATTGGAATATGCAGGAAAATAGCTTGCCGACGATGGAGGATTTGTGGGCGCAAATGGGTTCCTTAAACTCTGCCTGGAACCTCTTTTGCGCTCGCTGCCACACCACCCATCTGACAATTTTGAATAAGGATGCCAACCATACTTATGCGGTGGCGGAGTGGGTAGATAGCGGCATTGCTTGTGAAGCGTGTCACGGCCCTGGCGGCCACCATGTCAACTATTACGCCCACAACTATGTCAACCGGGTGGTGGCTTTTGTAAACGGCCGTTTACGCAATCAACCCACCGCCTACATCGCCAATCCCGCCAAATTAACCACCGGGCAAGATTTAAGCACCTGTGGCCGATGTCACGGCCCAGACATCACCATGGCCACCACCGAAGTGTACCGCGTGTATGAACCGGGATACAGCCAGGAAGGGCGCATCAACGATTTATCCACCTATTTCAAACAGATGCCCCTGCAACCAGGGCGAGACAACGCCACCGTCGAAGTGTGGGACGATGGAATGCCTAAAGGGATTGCCATGATTTTCCGCTCCTTCATCGAGTCCACCTGTTACCAGGAGGCCAGGGTGCGTTGTTACGATTGCCATGACCCCCACGAAAACGGCAACCCACGCATACCGGGCATCTTAGAACCATCGGCCGTTAGCGACGGCTACTGTTTCCGGTGTCATCAAGCCCTAGAAACCCAAATTGCTGAACACACCCGCCACGAACCTGGCACCCCTGGCTCGTTTTGTTACGATTGCCACTTGCCGCGTGAAATTATTGACCTGGTAGGGGGTCGTCGAGATTACACCCGCACCCATTGGATGAGTTCCCTGCCCGACCCGCAAAACTCCATTTTATACGGCATCGCCAACGCGCCCAACGCCTGTAACGAGTGCCACACCGACCAATCCCCAGAGTGGGCCGTGACCCAACTGGCTGCCTGGGCGAAGGGGGAATAAGGGCAGTCATCACTGCTCATTACTCAGTGAGCGTCTAAAATAACTTCCCGTTTTTGTTCGTAGTAACCGCTTCAGCGGTTTGAACGACTGAAGTCATTACGACAAACTAATTTCTGGACACTTACTAACACAGCGTAACGTTGGTGTTGCTCCGCTACGCAACTAGCAGCCAGAAGTTTTTGGGTTAAAACATTGCAGGTTTTTATGAGGTAAGATGAAACAAAAAAATCGGCGAGTGGTTATTACTGGTATGGGTACTTTGAACCCGTTGGGAAATAATGTGGCAGAAACATGGGAAAAAGTGGTGCGCGGGGAAAGCGGCATTGCCCCTATCACCCTTTTTGATGCCAGTTCCTACAAAACTCGTATTGCTGGGGAGGTAAAAAATTTTGATGGGGATGCGCTGTTTGGGCGGCGCGAGGCCCGGCGCATGGATCGGGTGACACAACTGGCTCTGGCGGCGGCGGCCCAGGCGTTGGCAGATGCTCACCTGGTGATTACCCCAGAAAACTGCAATCAGATTGGGGTGGTGATGGGGAGTGGTTTGGGAATTATGCAACCTGTTATTGAAGGGACTCATGTTTTGGACGAACGCGGCCCCGGCCGGGTTAGTCCCTTTTTTGTGCCGATGATGCTGCCCGATACCCCGGCCGGAATGATTTCGATTGTACATGGGTTACGCGGGCCAAATATGGGGCTGTTTACGGCGTGTGCTTCTAGCAACAACGCGCTGGGGGAGGCGGCCAGAATGGTGCAACGGGGAGCGGCGGAGGTAATGCTGGCCGGGGGGAGCGAGGCATGTATTTTGCCGCTGGCTGTGGCCGGGTTTAGCATTGCCGGGGCGTTGTCGGAGCGAAACGATGAACCCCAGGCTGCTTCGCGCCCCTTTGACAAAACACGAGATGGGTTTGTGCCAGCCGAAGGATCGGCCGTTTTGGTGTTAGAAGCGTTAGAATATGCCCAACGCCGGGGAGCGCGTATTTATGGCGAGTTTGTGGGGTATGGCAGCAGTGCCGACGCTTATCACATCTCCTCACCCCCAGAAGATGGGGAGGGGGCGGTGCGCTCCATGCGCCTGGCATTGGCGGATGCTGGTTTGCAACGGGTGGATTATCTGAACGCTCACGGCACCAGCACCCCCCTGAACGACAAAACGGAAACGGCCGCTCTCAAGACCGTCTTTGGTGAACAGATTTATGACATCCCCGTTAGCTCCACCAAATCGTTGCACGGCCATCTGCTGGGGGCAACAGCCGCGCTGGAAGCGATTCTCTCGCTGAAAGCGATGGCCGCAGGTTTGATTCCGGCGACCAGCAATTACACCACCCCCGACCCGGATTGTGACCTGGATTATGTGCCCAACACGCCCCGCCCGGCACAAATCAATACGGTTATGTCAAATGCTTTTGGGTTTGGCGGCCACAACGCCACCATTATTTTGCAGAAGTGGGGCGACGACCAGGGGACTATAGAGCATAAAGTCATAAATTGACCTTTTGCTGGAGGGGATTAGAGATTGGAGATTAGAGATGGGCCAATCTCTAATCTCTAATCTCCAATCGTCACTACAACTCA
>CAZPEJ010000013.1:0-22436 GCA_964585465.1 uncultured Ardenticatenaceae bacterium | reverse complement strand
AAAAGAGAAAATCCAATGGGGAGTGTGTTTGGTTAAAACGCTCACGCACCGCATAATAATGAGTTTCCCCTCTTTCCTGGAGCAGTTTCCCCTCGTGTGTTAAATGAGTTTTCACCATTCCAGCTGTCAAAGAGCCTTCAAAAATGCCACGATAGAACGCAATAATATGGGGATTGATGTCATTTACAATGGCCCGGTGGGGTTGTAAGCTAAACAAAACGACTCCAGAACCGACAAACGGTTCTATCCATTGCCCTTGCCCTTGCCAACAAATGTTTTCCAGGATAAATGGCACCAGTTGGGTTTTGATACCCTGGCATTTGATAGGGGGTACAACAGGTTTGACATTTTGTTTAGGCAAAATGGCTCTCACGGATTTTAACCCCCTTTGTATTTCAGGTAGGTGGCAAGGTTGGAATACGGCCGTTGTGGTAATTCTGCGGCTCGTGCCATATCGGCCGTCAGGTAAAACATCCAATAATCATTAAAGATGTTTTCGCCTAAATCCGCAAATGGGCCAGTGCCGTTGACTAATTTATTTATATCAGTTACTGACCCAATATTTTTTGTATTACCGCTCCCTGGTCTGTCAGTGGCAATACGGTATTTCTCTTGTACAAAAAATTCAAAATCACGAATGACAGAAGATATATTCTCTAATTCATCTAAATTGAATCTTTGTCGCTCATCCACCTGGTCGGTTGATTTAGAGTAGATAATCCCTAACACGAAATGACCCGAATAGGAGTGATAAGGGAACGAGATATTTTTCTTGGTATTCCGCTCCCGAAAATATCCGGTGAAAGCCCCCAAGGTCATGCCATTAACACGTTGGGCATCTATTCGATAGGTACTTTTTAGATCAAGGGCAAAACGATTTCCATGTTCATCTATGAATGTGATATCCGGGTAAAAATTTTGTTGTTCCGCCAAAACCATTTTCAAACCATACTGTTCTGCAAATTTTACTAGACCTGGAAATAAGAGCAGCTCCATAATTTTGGAGATTACCTTTGTATCTACAGAAATCGTGTAAATATGTCGGGTAATATCAATAAAACCTTTGACAATCCAATCCCCCTCACTGGTGGAAATAGCTTCACTAAAGGTGGAAACTTCTGTTTGCAAAACCTTCAAAAAGGTGCGGTTGTCCATTTTGTCTTTCTTAAGTTACGATGTTTTATGAGCGTAACGAACGTGTTATTTCCCCACCAACAGCCGATCTATCTCCGTGCGGATGGATTCCAGATCATCTAGTTTCAGGTAGACAATGGCATAACGAATATAGGCCACCTTGTCCAGTTCCTTGAGTCTGGCAATCACCTGGTCGCCCACCTGGCGACTGTCTACCTCCGCTTTGCCCAGCCGTTGCAGATCAGCTTCAATTTCCCCAGCAATACGTTCAATATCCGCAGCTGAAACCGGCCGTTTGGCACACGCCACCCGAATCCCAGCCAACAACTTCTCCCGCGAAAACTCCTCACGGGTACCATCCTGCTTCACCAGCAGGGGGGTGGCTAAAATTGCCCGTTCATAAGAAGTAAACCGTTCGTCGCAGTTGTCACACACACGCCGCCGTCGTGTGCCCCCGCGTGTGTCGTGGCTGGTGTCTATCACTCGTGTTTTTTCCGCATAACAGTAGGGGCATTGCATTGTTTTCTCCTGGAGGTCAGGTTGTTAGTTCCAAGTTTCTAGTTTTGAGTTTCGAGTTAAGAATCCGTGTTCATCCATCTTTTCTGTGTCATCTGTGGTTCATTCTGGTTTTGGGTGTCAGGGGGGAGGGCAAAATGCCACATAGCAAGGATTAAGAAAACCTGCCAGCAGGCCCTCCCAGATACGGTGCTAATTAGCGGTTTTTTATGGATATACCGCCAGATGTAGGCTTTTATTACTGCTGCCCCCCATATGTGGTGCTTGGAAGTTGGGAGATTATAGCACGGCTGTTCTTACCTGGCAAGGTCACGAGGGTGGGAAATTATTAAAATTTAACCGGGCGTTAACGGCCGTTTCAAGGGGAAAGTTACCAGTAGACTCTTGGAGCGTAGTGGAATGGCACACAGATCACCCAAATGGAACGGATAAACGCAGACAAGACCAGAAAAAAACTCGTCAAACCTGCGTTACCCGCGTTCCGTTGGGACTTTTTCGACAACCTGCAAGGAAAAGGTGGCGTGAAACATAAAACAATATCCCGTTTTACGTTTCACAAAAAAGTTGAGTTTTACGACCGCTTCCGCAGAAAGGCTGGAATATCCAGGTCATTTACGCGGAAAGCGGATTGAGACGCGGCAGGTTCGGAGCGGGCTGGAGCAGGCTGCGCCGGTGCAGTCTCACGTACCGGAGGACGGGTAGGCATCGCCCGTTGGGTTGTATTACTGTTTGGCCGACTCATCTGCGCCATTTGCCGCATCAGGGGAGAAGGGTGTTCAAACCCGGTGGCAATGACCGTAATACGAATTTCATCTGACATGGTTTCGTCAATCACCGCCCCAAAGATAAGGTTGACATCGGGATGGGCCGTTTCGCGGATGATGGTGGCCGCCTGGTTGATTTCAAACAGGCTCAAATCCCGTCCACCCGTCACGTTAAACAAAATCCCTCGCGCCCCGTCAATAGTTACATCCAACAGACGGCTCGCCAGAGCTTGTTCGGCAGCTGTGCGGGCGCGGTCTTCCCCTTTGCCATGCCCCACCGCCATCAAGGCTGCCCCACCCACCGACATAATGGCTTTCACATCGGCAAAGTCCAGGTTAATCAGCCCAGGAACGGTAATCAATTCGCTAATGCCCTGAATACCCTGGCGCAGCACATCATCCGCCATACGGAAAGAGTCAAGTAACGTCACCCGTTTATCGGCCGTTTCCAACAATTTATCGTTGGGAATGACAATTAACGTATCCACCTGCTCCTTTAACTGCTCAATGCCTGCATCAGCCGACCGCGCCCGGTGGGAACCCTCAAAGGTAAACGGTTTTGTCACCACGCCAATGGTCAATGCCCCTTCTTCACGGGCAGCTTTAGCCACCATCGGCGCAGCCCCGGTACCGGTGCCTCCACCCATGCCAGCCGTGACAAACACCATGTCCGACCCTTGCAACAAGGTATGCAACTCCTCAATAGATTCTTCAGCCGCTTTAGCCCCAATATCTGGATTACCACCCGACCCCAGGCCGCGTGTCACCCGTTCGCCAATTTGTACCCGCTTGGCCGCCCGGCTCCCCATCAACGCCTGCTGGTCAGTATTCACAGCAATAAAATCTACCCCAACAATGTTTTCCTCAATCATGCGGTTGATGGCATTGCTGCCGCCGCCGCCCACACCGACCACCCGAATCAACGCCGAGCCTTCTGTGCGGGGCATCCGTTGTGCTTCTCTGGTTCCTTGTCTTGTTGTCATAATACCTGTCCCCTCTTAACTAAATTTGATTAAATCTGAGACATACAATGTTTCTAATTCCTGCCCTCATTGATGACAAAACGTTAAAACATCCCATGTCAGAATAGGCCACCTATCCTGGTAACAACGCCTTCAAAAAGCTACCCATTTTTCGTCCCCACTCCACCGGACGGCCGTTTTTCGGCCGATAACTGTGATGATCATTCATACCCCAGCGCAGCAACCCCACACTGGTAGCATAGGCCGGGCTGTTGAGCGTATCCACCAACCCCACCAGATTTTTCGGCCGGGCCACCCGCGCTGGCACCCCCAACACCTTTTCCGCAATATGAGTAATCCCACGCAACTGTGCCGTGCCACCGGTTAAAACAATACCGGCGGGCAACATGCCGTCATAACCAGAGCGTTTGATCTCCTGCAAAATAATTTGGAAAATCTCATCTACCCGCGCCTCCACCACATGCGCCAAATCCTGACGGCCGACTTGAATCTTCTCGCCGCCAAATGGCTCAACCGTAAACACCATATTCGGGTCAATCTGGTCGGGGCGGCAATCCCCATATTGAATTTTGACCTGCTCCGCCACCTCATAGGGCGCACGCAAACCAATCGCAATATCATTGGTGATGTGATACCCGCCCACTGGAATCACTTTGGTGTGCCACACCGTGCCCTGCATATAAAGCGCAATATCAGTGGTGCCACCCCCAATATCCGCCACAATTACCCCCATCTCTCGTTCATTGGCATCCAGCACAGCTTCCCCAGAAGCCAGCGCATTGAGAACATACTCCCCCGCCTGAATGCCAACATTATCGGCACATTTGCTCAGATTCATCAACGCAGGAGCTGCCGCAGTGACAATGTGGGCTTCCACTTCCAGGCGAAAACCGTGCATCCCAATAGGATTACGCACCCCCTCCTGGTCATCTACCGCATAACTGCGGGGGATAAGGTGAACAATTTGCCGATTGGCAGGGATAGAAATCGCCTGAGCAGCTTCCAACGCCCGTTCAATATCCTCTGGCAATACCCCGGCCTGCCCGGTGGTTCGGCCGATAGCTGCCACCCCTTTATTGTTAGTGCAGCTAATGTGTTCGCCTGCCATGCTGACAACCGCATGGGACAGGTCATACCCAGAGGTGCGCTCCGCCTGCTCCACCGCTTTGGCAATGGCTACCGACGCTTCTTGCACGTCAATAATCATGCCTTTTCGCATTCCGCGTGCCTGCTCCACCCCCAGGCCAATAATTTGCAGCCGCCCTTCGTCCACCTCTCCCACCAGAGCGCAAATTTTGGTTGTGCCAATGTCGAGACCAAAGATGATTTCTTTCATAATCCAATACCTGTTGACTGCGTATTGCGTAAAAACAGCGTAACTATTCAGACATAAGATGTTTTGAACCCAAGTTGCCCAGGCAAATTGGCGTTAAAAACATCGTCTATCTCCAGAAGGAGTTACAAAACGGAATACACAATACCCTGCTTAAATTACTCCTCCACACCTCCCGTCGCCAGATAGTATGGTTTGTCCTGGTTGCTCACACTAACATAGGTGGGGGTGAACTGTTTTGCCAGGAGGTCACTGACCAATGTTTCATACACGACGAGTTTTTGTACCATGTCGGTGCCGCTGCCAAAGTAGGCCCGCCAGCCGCGCCCATCCTGGTAACTGAGGCCGCCTAACGGCCGATAATACAATTTTTCAATATTGGGACGCAGTTCCTTCAGTTGCAACGCCCCGGCTAACACTTCCTGGGGCACAAATGACCAACCAGCCTGAGGAGCCTCCGCAACGGTTGGTTCGGCCGTTTCTGTGTCGGGTTGGGTGGTTTCGCTGGGCTGGTCGGCTACCATCGCCAGCGGCACTTCCGCTTCAATCACCAACAACCCCAATGTATCGGCGCGGGCAGGCAACAAACGGCCGTCTTTCATCACCCAATACTGCGTCGTCCCCTCCTGCCAGATGGCTACCGGGGAATCCTCTTGAATCCGAATCAACACCTCGTTCGGCCAGCCCAGAGAAACAGTCGCCGAAATCACCCCTGGTAGTTCAGCAATTCGTGTTGCTGCCTCATTGGGGTCGGCGGCAAAAATGTGCGCCCCGCCCAATCCACTCACCGATACAATTTCGGCGGCCGGAATGGCAACCGTGCCTTCCACTGGAATGGTGGAGAGGTAAAACTGCTCATCCAGCCCGGTCAAAATTAAGGCGTAGACGGTCATCACCAGCAGCCCCAGGCTAATCCAGCGGGCCGAAAATAGCACCTGTTTGATGGAAGCGGTGGGCAGCTTAAAACGGCGATTGTTGCGCGAGCGTCGCTGCTGCGCCGTTTTGGGCACATTGACCACACGCGGCATTTGCAGAGCGGTGGCGGCCTGCACACGCCGGGTGCGCGGCTGTTTGCGAAGTCGTTGTGATGTTTGTGGTCGTCGAAACATGGTTTATTCGCTGTGCTGCGTTTGCCTGTTTCCGCGGAAACCTGCCAACGGAGTACATTACTCAGTTACTACAAAACTGGTTCGCAAAATTCGTTTTTCCTCGTGTCGTTCGATGGCCAGGGCCACCAGCCGATCCAACAGGTCGCTATAACTCACTCCGGCAGCTTCCCACAGTTTGGGATACATGGAGATGTTGGTGAACCCGGGAAGGGTGTTAATTTCGTTGATGTACAAACGGCCGTTTTCCCGATCCATCAAAAAGTCCACACGCCCCAGCCCGGCACAATCTATAGCCGTATACGCTTTAATCGCCAGGGCGCGTAGTTCATTCGCCTTCTCCGCTGTCAGTTCCGCCGGAATGATCAAGTCAGAATCATCACTGACATATTTCGCTACGTAATCATAAAACTCCCGCTGCGGCCTCACCTCTCCCACCACGCTGGCAATGGGGTCATCATTCCCCAACACAGACACCTCCAATTCACGCGGGTGAGCCAGCCCTTGTTCCACCACCAAACGCCGATCATAGGCGGCGGCTTCGTTCAACCCGGCCGTTAGTTCGGCGCGGTGGTTACATTTACAAATGCCTACACTGGAGCCGAGGTTAGCGGGTTTGGTAAAAACCGGGTAAGTGAGGGAGGTTTCGATGTCGTCTAGAACGGCATTCGGCCGTTTCAGCCACATAGATTTGTGGTATAGCTTGTAGGGCAGCACTGGCAGCCCGTTGGCAACCATCACCTGCTTAAAAATCCCTTTGTCCATGCCCACCGCCGAGCCAGTCACACCCGCGCCCACATAAGGCAGCCCGGCCAGTTCCAATAACCCTTGCACAGTGCCATCTTCACCATAAGTGCCGTGTAAAACAGGGAAAATAACGTCTAACTCGGTAACGGCCGAAAATGAAGCGTGAGCCAACGCGGTTGGGGGTTCCTCATTCATTTGCATCAAGGCAGCATGAGTGGGATCCGGCAACAGGGCGGCGGGTTGGGCCGGGTTTCCGGCCGTTAAGGCCCCCACCACATCACCCGTCAGCCAACGGCCGTCTTTGGTAATGCCAATCGGTACCACCTCATACGTTTCCGGGTTCAAGGCCGCCATCACCGACTGCGCCGACTTAAGCGACACCTCGTGTTCACCCGAACGGCCGCCAAAAATGATACCAATACGAATTTTTCGTTTCTCGTTCATGACTGTTCAAACTTCCAACTGCCAACCAGTTCCACTTCCAACTCCATTTCCACCCCAAACTGCTCCCGCACACTGTTCCACGCCTCAGCAATCAGGGAGCGGATGTCTTCGGCGGTTGCGTCGCCGTCGTTGACAAAAAAGTTGGCATGTTTTTCTGAAATGTGGGCATTACCAACACGTAATCCTTTCAAACCAGCCGCTTCAATTAAATACCCGGCGTAATAGTTGGGCGGGTTTTTGAACATAGACCCCATGGTGGCCCCGCCGGGCTGGCTCTGGCGGCGATGGGCCGCAAACCCATCCGCACGAGCCATCAGCACTTCGCCGGGTTCGGGGGTGAGTTGAATTTCGGCCGTTAAAACCACCCGTCTAGGTTTGCTGCGCCCCTGCTCCCGTTTCAAGGTGCTGTCGCGGTAGCCATAAGCCAGTTCTTCGGTGCTATAAATTCGCGCCCCGCGCCCTGGCTCCCAGATGGTGGCGGCCAGCAGGTTGCTGTGCATATCTCCGCCGTGCGCCCCAGAGTTGCCCACCACAGCCCCACCCACGCTGCCCGGCACCCCAACCGCCCACTCCAGACCCCCTAACCCTTTGGCAATACATTGTCGTGCCAGGGAAGAAAGGTTCATGCCCGATTCAGCCATACACACCACATGAACGCCAGTATTACGAAAACGCACCTCGCGGGCTTTGTTCAGAATCACCAACCCACGCACACCCTCGTCCGCCACCAAAATGTTAGAACCACCCCCCAGGACAAAGTAGGGGATGTGTTGGGCATGGGCCAGTTCAACGGCCGTTTGTAACTCTGCCGCATGATTCACCACCACAAATAAATCGGCCGGGCCGCCTACCCGCGCCGAGGTGTGACGAGATAACGGCTCATTTACCTCAAAACGATCTGCAAAAACATCACGGAATCGTGTTTGAACGGCATCGTAGACGGTTGTTTTGACATTCATCATGGTATTGCGTATGGCGTATGGCCCATTTTATATTGCATAAGGTCATCAATTGACATTCTGTTGAAGGAGATTAGAGATTGGAGATTTGTCAATCTCTAATCCCTAATCTCCAATCTCACCATAAAAATGTCAGTTTATGCCCTCTGTGAATATAAATAGACGATACACCCTATATTTTCCTGATTTACCTTATTCCTCTTATTCTCAATCCATCCAATACCAGTTTTCCCACCTGGTTGCCATCACCCGCGCTCAGGGTCAGCACCACATCATCACGGCCGATATGCTCCAAAATGTAACTGGCGGCCCCCAGCAAGTCGGGGATATGAATGGCGTTGGGGTGTTTCATGGCGGCCATCACAACGGCCGTATTCATGCCCAACGTCTCCACCTCGCGGCTCTTGTAAATATCCAACCCAATCACCCGATCCGCCTGTTGAAAGCTGGCTGCAAACGCTGACAACAACAACTTGGTGCGGCTATAGGTATGGGGTTGCCACACCGCCCACAAACACCGATTGGGGTATCGCTGTCTGGCGGCGGCCAGCGTGGCCTGGATTTCGGTGGGGTGGTGGGCATAATCATCAATCACGGTTACGCCGCCAGTCTCACCCACCACCTGGAATCGTCGCTCCATCCCGTCAAATCGGGCCAACGCCTGGCGAATCACCTGGAAGTCTACCCCCAGGTCTAACCCAACGATGGTGGCGGCCAGGGCGTTGCGGACATTGTGCCACCCTGGCAGCCGCAACTGAATAACCCCTAACATCTGATCTTCTTCTTCAACTACAAAGTCGCTGCCGCCCAATTGATTCGGCCGAATATCCAACGCCTGAAATTGGATAGGCAAACGTGGCTCGCCCTGGGTTGGGATGGAGTAGGTGGTAATCTCTACATCGGGCAGATGAAGCCGGTTAAGCAGCTTCACCACCCCAGGGTCGTCGGCGCAGGTTATCAGCTTGCCGCCCGCAGGCAACAGGCAGAGAAAACGGTAAAAGGCTGCTTCATAAGCCTGGGGAGTGGGGAAAATGTCGGGGTGGTCGTGTTCCAGGTTGGTCAACACAATAACTTCCGGTTTTAACCCCAAAAACATGTGGTCATACTCATCAGCTTCCACCACAAAATAGTCGCCTGCCCCAAAACGGCCGTTTCCTCCCAGCGAAGGTAACACCCCACCCACCACAACCGTCGGGTCCAAATCCGCCTCTAACAAAATTTGGGCAACCATGCCGGTGGTGGTGGTTTTGCCGTGTGACCCGGCCACCGCTACCCCAATCATGCCCTCCATCAACTGCCCCAACAGGTCGGCCCGTTTCAGAATGGGAATGCCTGCATCCTGGGCCGCTTCAACTTCTGGGTTGTCATCGGAAACGGCCGAACTGATGACCACCGCCTCGGCCCCGGCAATGTGATCCGCCTGGTGCCCTTGATAAATGGTAGCCCCCAGGGTTTGCAAAGCGGCCGTCAACTCGTTTAACTGTTTATCTGACCCCGAAACCACAAACCCACGCCCCAACAACACGCGGGCAATCGCCGACATGCCAGACCCACCAATCCCAACCAGGTGCAAGTGCATGGGAGTTTCGAGTTTCGAGTTTTGAGTTTCGAGTTTCGAGTTTTGAGTTTCGAGTTTCAAAACAGCCTCTCTGTTCAAATAAGCACCACAATGACAAATAAAAAGACCGCTACCACCAAAATAGATAAATAATCGCCCAACAACGGAATGGGCAGCCAGCCAATCATCCAATCCAGACTGGGCGAAGGCACAATGGTCGTCGCCGCAAACGGGTACCCCAACGTGTGCAAATACCACCACAACGTTCCCACAATCAAATACCCATTCAAAGACCCCACAATCGCCCCCATGATTTTGTCCTGAAAGGTGTCACGCACCCGCAGCCGGTCGCCAATGCGCGATCCCGCCAGCAGTGGCCCTTGGTAGCTGACAAAAGTAATGATGATGTGCAACGCCGCATAAATGTAAAACCGTTGCCGTTGGGCGTTAACATCTGCCACCAGCAAGTTAGGATCAATCGCTAACCCGGCAAAGGACAAAATCGTTTGCCCCAATTGGTTGAGGGTAAACAGGGACAAAACCAACCCGGCCGTAGCAATAACCTCCCGTGTCCAGCCGCGCAAGGCCCCAATCAGGGCAAAAAAACCCACCATCAGCCAGAAAAACGCCTGCAAACTGATCATCCCACGCTCCTGAGACAACCACCGTTCTCTCTGTGGCCTCTGCGCCCCTGCGCCTCTGCACAATCTTTTGCCACCCAACCCATCATCTATTGCCTCCAACGGCCGTTATCACCCCGGCCACCTTTTTACCCGCTTCTGGCTGGTCAAGCCGGGCGGCAGCGGCCCCCATCTGAGCCAGCTGTTGCCGATCCCCCAACAGGCGGCACACCACCGGCAACAACTCACCGGGCAGGGTATCATCGGTCAATTGCACAGCCGCCCCGCGTTCGGTGAGGAAATCCGCATTCACCTTCTGGTAACGCCAGGCAAAAGTTAGCGGCACCAGCACAGAAGGCAGGGCAAAAGCGGGGGATTCGCCCAACATGCTGGCCCCGGCCCGTGCCACCACCAGGTCGGCAGCGCGGAAAGCCGCCCCCATCTCGTCGTGTAAATAGGGAAACGGCCGATAAAATGCCCTCTCCGCCTCTGTCAAAGTCGCTGCGTTGGTTTCCACTTCCGGCCAGGTGAGCGTGCCGCTAATGTGAATCACCTGAGTATCTTGCAACAGTTGGGGCAAGCTGTTCATCAGGGCGCGGTTAATTTTTTGCGCCCCACGACTACCGCCAAAAACAAACAAAGTCGGCCGTTCGCCAGACAAATTAAAACGAGCCAACGCCTCGGCTTTGCTCATCTGCGTGGCGGCTCGTATCTCTGGCCGCACCGGATAACCCGTAACCACCATCTTGTGGGCGGGCACATAAGCCCGCGACCCCTCGGTGGTGCAGGCCACCCGCCGCGCCAAAGGCACAATCGTTTTAATGCTGGCGCCGGGTTCCACATCTGGCAGGTAAATGACAATAGGTAGGCGATTGAGCCAGGCCGCTACCGCCACCGGCACAGCCACATACCCACCCGTCATAAACATCACATCGGGCTGGAATTGGCGAACCAGGCGGTGGGCGGTGAAAATGCTACGCCCCAGGCGTGCCCCATTCCGCAGCCGCGTACCAAACGAAACCCCTACCATCGCCCCACCGGTAATGGTTGCCAGTTTTAAGCCTTCGCGTGGAATCAATGTCTCTTCCATTTCTCCTTTTGTGCCTACCCACAAAATCTGTTCTTTCGCCAACCCTTGTTGTTGTAGGGCAGAAACGGCCGCTAATGCTGGATAAATGCCGCCACCTGTTCCACCCGCACACACCAATAGTTTCATACCGCTTCTACTTGTGCCCGTCGTTCAATGGCCGCATCCCGCGAGATATTGAGTAAGATGCCAATCCCCAGTAGTGAAATAAACAGCGACGAGCCACCATAACTGAGGAAGGGCAGGGGGATACCGGTGAAGGGAATAACGGCCGTATTCACCGCAATGTTCAACAACGATTGATAAGCCAGCCAACTGGTAATACCCAACGCCAACAACGCCCCATAACTATCCCGCGCCTTGTAAGCCGTCCGTATCCCTCGCCAGGTCAACAACGCCAACAACGTAATGTGCGACAAGGTGCCAATCAGCCCCAACTCCTCGCCCAAAATGACAAACGGCCCATCCGTGTGGGCAAAGGGTAACGGGCCAAACTTTTGGGTACTTTCCCCCAACCCCACACCCGTTACCCCCCCGCGTGCCAGGGCAATGAGCGACTGCTGCACATGCCAGCTGGCCTCATTCGGGTCGCGCAGAGCGGCCGTGTAAGCATCAATGCGGGCAGTGGCATGGGGCAGCGTAAACATCATAAACATGAAAACCGCTCCGCCAATCAACCCAGCCACCGCAAACTGTTTCAGGTCGGCCCCGGCAATAAAAAAGAGGGTAAAACTAATCAAGGCCACCAAAATGGAGGTACTCAGGGCGGGCTGTTGCAAAATCAGGGCGCAGACGGTGCCTGTTATGACCGAAAAGGGCAACAACCCATAGGTCAACAGCTTGATACGATCCCCTTTGCTGGAGAGCCAGTGGGAGATGTATAAAATGGTAGCCAGTTTAGCCACCTCGGATGGTTGGTAAGAACCTTCGTGGATGCCGCGTTGCGCCCCCAAGATGGATTCGCCAAATAACAGGGTAAATAACAACCCCACCAGGGTGATAGCCAGGAATAACACAGAAACGCGGCGGAAAATGTGGTAGTCGAACTGCATAATTACCACCACGCCACTCAGCCCCAAAATCAAGGCAGCAATTTGCCGTTTGAAGTAGTAGGCCGGGTCATCTTTGAACAGGGTGCCATAATCAAAGGTGGTGCTAAAAACCATCATCATGCCCAGGATCAACAGCCCGGCCACTGCCAGCAGCAGCCAGTAATCGAAGCGGAGGTGTAAACCGGGGTTTACGCGATGGGTTTGTTTACGAACGACGTTTATAGTTGTCATAATTTTTTCATTGTGTGGCGTATTTTGTGATGCCACACACCACAGGTTTACGCCAGGTTACTGACGAGTTGACGAAACTGGTCGCCACGCTCGGCAAAGTCCTTGAATGCGTCGAAGCTGGTGCCGCCGGGAGAGAGGAGGACAATATCACCGGGAACGGCCGTTTCCCACGCCGCCTCAACCGCTTCTGCCAATGTTTTCACTCGCACGGTGGCAAAACCAGTTAATTTCTCCGCCATCACACCCGCCAGTTCACCAAACAAAATGACCCATTTCACTCGTTGCCGCACCCGTTGCGCCCACTCATCCCACTGCATCTCCTTGTCGCGTCCACCCGCCAGCAAAATAAGCGGTTCGCCGAAGGAGTCCAGAGCCGCCAGGGTGCGTTCTGGGGCAGTGGCAATGGAGTCGTTGATGTATTGCACCCCGTTTAAGGTTCGCACCAGTTCCAGCCGGTGTTCCACCCCTTTGAAGGTGCGAATGGCCTGGGCCATGGCCTGGGGGGGAATGCCAGCCGAGTCGGCCAGAGTAACGGCCGCTAACACGTTGAGGATGTTATGTTGCCCACGCAAATTGATGTCGCCGAGGGAACAAACGGCCGTTTCATGCCCATTTCGCAGCCACACCTGCCCGTCCCGCACAAACGCCCCATCTTTTACTTCGTGAAACAGGCTAAATTCACGCAAACGGCCGTTCACAAACGGCCGTAACGCCTGCGCCCCTGGGTCATCCGCCGCCAACACTGCAATGCCGTTGTTGTCCTGGTGGCACAAGATATTGGCTTTAGCAGTGGCGTAGGCAGCCATCGTTTTATGCCGATCCAGGTGGTTGGGGGTAATGTTGAGAACGGCAGCAATGGGAGTGCTTTGGTTCCAAATTTCCAACTGGAAACTAGAGAGTTCTTGCACCACCAAATCCCCAGGGGCCATTTTATGCAAATCGCTAATCAGCGGACGGCCGATATTGCCCCCCACCCAGGTGCGTTTGCCCGCCACCATGCCCATGACACCCGTCAGCGTGGTGGTAGTCGTTTTCCCTGCCGAGCCGGTAATCCCAATAACGGCCGTTGGGGTGCGTTTCATAAATTCTAAAGAGTCGTTTGTCACAGTTACGCCTCGTTCAATAGCCAATTTGACAATGGGGGCATCCACCGCCACCCCACCACTAATTGCCAAAACATCAATACCATCCAACAAACTCACCGGATGATCACCCAACACCACCTCCAGCGACAAATCTGTTATATCCTCCAACTCCTCTGTCAATCGTTCGGCCGGGCGCATGTCTGAAATAGTTACCTGTGCGCCTACCCCGGCTGCAAATCGCGCCAACGCCTTTCCCTGTCGCGCCAGCCCCAAAATCACCAGCCGTTTACCCATCAACACATCCCTCATCAAAGAATCCACTCAAGCTAATAGCTGATAGCTAATCGCTGACAGCTAATAGCTGATAGCTGACAGCTAATCGCTAATCACCCATCAAACCAACGCCAACGCAATACCCACCATTGCCGCCAAAATAGCAATCAACCACCACCGCTGCACAATTTGGGTTTCACTCCAGCCAATTAGCTCAAAATGGTGGTGCAGCGGAGCCATCTTAAACAGTCGTTTGCCACCAGTGGCCTTAAAATACAACACTTGCAGCGTCGAAGAGAGCATGGTGGCGATGGGTACGGCAGCAATCACGGGCAAAATGAGCCATTGATTGGTCATCATGGCAATCACCCCCAACGCCCCGCCCAACGCCTGCGCCCCAACATCTCCCATAAACATTTGCGCTGGTTTGGCATTGAACCAGAGAAAAGCAAAACAGGCCCCCACCGTAACAATACAAAAAATCAGTAAAAACTGCTGATCCTGCATAAAAGCGATGATGCCGTAGGCGGCAAAAGCAGTAGCGGCCAAAATTCCGGCCAACCCATCCAACCCATCAGCAATGTTGACCGCGTTGGCGGTTCCGGCAATTACCACCACCGCCATGGGAATGTGCAATAACCCGATATTGAGTAAGACGGGAACGGTAGGAATGGCAACATACCCGTGCCCCCGATTGACCACAAAATAAATGAGCAAGGCTGCAACCAGAGCAATGCCCAGTTGAAACCAGATTTTTACCCGTGCCCGAATGCCTTTTTCGCCGTGCGGCCGGGGGTGCAGCCCCAAATAATCATCAATCCCGCCCAAAATGGAGTAAGCCAGCAAAACACCTAATGGTACAACCACGCTTTCAGCAATTTCTAAGGCCCGTACCAGTTGTACGATGTTTACCACCACGCTAATAATAACAACCCAGGCCACAATCAAAATGCCGCCCATTGTGGGGGTACCCATTTTGGTGATGTGCGTCTGGGGGCCGTCTACACGAATCTGCGCCCCCAGCTTGAAGCGGCGCATCAATTCCACCAGGGGGCTACCCCAGATAACAGCTAATAAAAAAGTTACACCACCTAACGTTAATGCAAATGCCATTTTAGTTTCGAGTTTTTAGTTTCGAGTTTCAGGTTTCAGGTTACGGAAAGGTGTTTATTTGTTGCATCGGTTGTTCGATTCCGTTCCCTACTTTTTTGTTTTGCTGATGCCGTTGACAATTCGCTCCATCCGCATTCCCAACGACCCTTTGACCAGGATAACATCGCGGGGTTGGATAAGTTCTTCTAATAAGGGAACGGCCGATAATACTTCTTCTACAATAAAAACATTCTGCCGGGGCATTCCCACCTTGATGGCTTCTTCACCAATAACCCGCCCTCGTTTGCCGACAGCAATCAACACCTGGGTGATGTCTGCTGCCCGTCGCCCAACCAGGCGGTGCGACGCTTCTTCTGCTTGCCCCAGCTCCAACATATCGCCTAAAACAGCAATGTGACGGCCGTCTAAATCTTTTAACAGGTTCAACGCCGCCAACACCGAGTCTGGGCTGGCATTGTAGGTATCATCCAAAATAATGCAGCCGTGCGGCCCTTCCACCACCACCAGACGCATTTGTCCAGGAGCCGTTTTCAGACCAGCTGCAATTTCATCCCAGGATAACCCTTCCACCAGCCCAACGGCCGTTGCCCGCAAAGCCGTATGTACACTGTGACGACCAATCAGCGACACTTGCAGGTGCAATGCTTCGCGGCCATGATGTAGGGTAAACCGCATCCCGTCCAATCCCATCGAGTAAATGTTGTCTGCCCACAGATCGGCCGTTGGGTCTAGCCCATAGGTAAACACGCGGGCTTCTGTGTGAGCAGCCATGCTCATCACTCGTTCATCATCTTTATTCAAAATAGCTACCCCGTCCGCAGGCAGGGCTTCCACCAACTCTTGTTTGGCGGCAACGATATTTTCCAGGCTACCAGCCCGCTCCATATGCACCGGGCCAACCATTGTCACTACTCCCACACTCGGCCGGGCCATCTCACACAGGCGGGCGATTTCCCCTTTGGTATACATCGCCATCTCAAAAACGGCTCGTTCGTGCTGGGGGCGCAACGCAAACAGCACCGGCGGCAACCCTAAAACGCTGTTGCGATTGCCAGGTGATTTTAAGGTATTAAACCGTTGCGACAGCACCCCATACACCACTTCCTTGGTAGAAGTTTTGCCTACGCTGCCGGTAATACCAACCACCCGCACGGGGAAGCGGGTTCGCCACACCCTGGCGGCAACTTGCATGGCAGTTTCGGTGTCTTCCACTACCAGGCAAATGGGCGTATTGAACCCGGTTAATACTTCCCCTGTGCGGAGGTCGAGGGTGGTGTGAGTGCCGGAAATCGGCCGTTGTACCAGTGCGGCAATAGCACCCCGGCCGAACGCTTCCTGCACATAGTCGTGCCCATCTACCTGTTCACCTACCAGAGCCACAAAAACACTTCCTGGTATAACATCTCGACTGTCCACCACCACAGCAGAAACGGGCGGCTCTGAGCCAGTCGCCCGATAATTCGTCAAAGGTTCCAAAATGTGGCCTAAGTGCAACATTTTTAGCCTATCGTAAACTGCCTATTCCTTTACCAAAATAAACATCAAAAACTCTGCCAGTTTGCCCAACCAATCTTATTCAGGCATGATCTCTCTTTATGGGGTATCTTCTCTGGCAGCCAGAATGTCTGCCTGTAAACGGATATTGTCGGGTGGGATGTTGAGCAAAACCACCAACTCTTCGGCTAATTCGGCAAAGGTGGGAGCGGCCGTTTGTGAACCCCAGGGGGAAACCGTCGGCCGATCCAGCTTAACCAGTACCACCACTTCTGGGGCATCGGCGGGCATCCAGCCAATAAACGAACCAATCGTTTCCGTCTCCAGATAAACCCCGTTTTCCGCAATTTGGGCGGTGCCGGTTTTGCCAGCAATGGTATACCCCACGACCTGGGCTTCGGGGACTTCACGGGCAACGGCCGTTATCGCCATCGCTGTCACCTGATCGGCCGTTTGTTCACTGATAGGATGACTGGAAACGGTTGGCTGGTGAATAAAAGTGCCATTCTCCCCGTGAATTTCCTGCACCAGATAGGGCTGCATCAAATACCCCCCATTGGCAATCGCAGAAACGGCCGAAACCATCTGCAACGGAGTCACCGCCAACCCTTGCCCATACGCATTGGTCGCCATAAAGGATTCCGTCCACAACTCATCCCCCGGCAGAGGCATCAACCCATTCGCCTCCGACATCAAATCAATACCCGTTGGCCGCCCAAACCCAAACTGGCGCAAATAGTCGTAATATGAGTCCGGCCCCATCCAGGTGGCAATCGTCGCCGCCCCCACATTGAGCGACCGTGACAGCAAGGTGGTCATATCCGTCGTACCTGGCGCACTCCGGTCCCAGTTGTATGTCAAATGCCCGCCCACTTCCAACGCCCCGGCATCATAATAAGTGCTTTGTGGGGTAACAGTACCAGAATCGAGTGCGGCTGCCATCGTAATCAGCTTCATCACCGACCCCGGCTCATATTGCTGGCTGACAATGGGGTTAAACAGCAACTTTTCATCTGCACTGTAAAATTCATACGGGGTATAACAAGGTTCGCTCGCCATCGCCAAAATAGCCCCGGTACGCGGATCCATCACAATAATCGTGCCACTTTGCGCCCCATACGCTTGCATCCCCTGGTGCAAATAACGCTCAACGGTGTATTGCAGGGTGCGGTCAATAGTCAAAACCAGGTCTGACCCTTCGCGGGCAATCACATTTTGTTGCGGGGCCAGGGGGGAGATGTTGACGGTAGCACTGGCGGCTTCCCCGGCCAGTTCTAGCTGGTAATACCCCTCTAACCCAGACCCGCCGTGCCCATCAAAATCTACATACCCCAATACATGGCACATCAATTCACCCTGGGGATAAAAGCGGCGGGGCAAGGGATCAACCTGGATACCGTCAAAATCCAGGTTGCGAATGGCCTCGGCCACGTCTTGGGAGACGCGCCCGGCCAGCATGACAAAGGAGGTGTCTGCTTCTAACGCACCCAAAATTTCGTAACGGGGTTTTTGCAGGATGGGGGCCAGGGTGGTGGCAACTTCTTCAGCATCAATAACCAGGCGGGGAGAGGCTCCAATCTGGTAGTCGGCACCATTGGCCGCCAGCACGGCACCGTTTCGGTCGTAGATGGTGCCTCGTTCAGGTTTGGCAATCACGGAGACGGTATCGGCCGTTTTGCTGGCCCACTCCTCCCCTTGCACCACTTGAAAGGCAATTAAACGGCCGACAATAATCACGGCGGCAAAAATCATGCCCCCAACGATAATCCACACACGTCGCTGCTGGCTACGGTTCACCGGCTTCTCCTTGTGTCAGGTTCATGACACTCCCACGCACCACCAGCCACAACACCTCGGTAGCGGTTTCTGGTGGGGGAGCAAGTGGAACATCGGTAGGTAATGGGGCAAAATCGGCCGTTTCCACCGGGTAATCGGGCACAATGACGTACTCAATGTTTTCTGGCTGGGCAGGCACAAACCCCAGGCGCAACGCCTCCTGCTGCAATCGCTCCAACGATTGGGCTTCGGCAATTTGCCGTTCCAAATCAGAGTTTTGTCGTTTTAACTCAGCCAGTTCGTTTTGTTGGATTTGAATCCGCCGCCCTACGGCAGCAATGCGGCTGGCCTGGCTGAGATAGATAGCCCCCAACAAGGCTACCAACACCAAAATTACTCCCCAACCCAAAGCAGCCTGGGCTTCGGTGAGCCATCCCAGGCGTTTTGTTTGTTCGCGCGTTTCTCGTACCGGTTTTGTCATGGTTGACATTACAATGACTATTAACCTTTTTGGTTGTTTGTGTTATGACCAATCAAACTGCTGGATTGTTTAATCTTTCTACCACCCGCAATCGGGCACTGCGACTGCGCGGGTTGGTGGCTATTTCTGCTTCGCTGGCTTTGACTGCCTTGCGTGTGACCAGGCGGAAGCTGGCATGGGCGGCGCAGGTGCAAATGGGTTGTTGTGGCGGGCAGACACAGCTGCGGCTGATGTGGCGGAAAGTTTGTTTCACCAGTCGGTCTTCCAACGAGTGAAAACTAATCACAGCCAGTCGTCCCCCTGGTTTTAACAAGTCGAGAGCGGCTTGAAGGCCACGCTCTACGGTTTGTAGCTCCTGGTTGACGGCAATTCGTAATGCCTGGAAGAGTTGGGTGGCGGGATGAATACGCCCTCGTTGTTTCACCAATCCGGCGATGCAGTTTGCCAGTTGGGTGGTGGTGAAAAACGGCCGTTTTGCCACAATCTCCCTGGCAAATTTGCGGCTGTGCGGCTCTTCACCATACCGCCAAAAAATATCTGCCAGTCCACTTTCACTTAAATTGTTAATCAGGTCAGCGGCCGTTTCGCCCTGTGTGGTGTCGAACCGCATGTCCAACGGCCCTTCTTTGAGAAAGGAAAACCCACGCTCTGGGTTGTCTAATTGGCGAGAAGACAACCCCAAATCCAACAAAACGCCTTCTACCTGGGCAAACTCGTGTTTAGCTGCCCACTGTGCCATGTCCGCATAGCTGGCATGGACAAAAACCACTCGCCCGGCCCATTGCGCCAACTGTTGCCGGGCAAAGGTGATAGCTTCTATATCTTTGTCAAAGGCCAGAACGCACCCGTTGGGGGCTGAGGCTTGCAAGATTCCCACCGTGTGCCCCCCCCCACCCACTGTGCCATCCACATAACGGCCGTTTGCCACTGGTTGTAACAGTTGCAAAACTTCCTGATAAAGAACGGGAACGTGGGTGTATTCATGGTTCATTCAATCAAGGTGCCTTGCGTATCGGCCGTTTATTACGCCATCTGCAACCAGTATCCTGCTTAAATCCCTAAATCCTGCCACCGATCCGCATCACTTTGGCTTTCTACTTTTTCGCGCACAGCTTTCCATGCTTCAGCGTTCCACACTTCCAGATAGTTAAACATGCCCACTAACACGGCTTCGCCGTTAATGTCCGCAAAATCGCGCAGGTATTGGGGCAATACCACCCGCCCTTGTTTGTCTGGGGTTAAATCGGCGGCCCCGGAGAAGACGCGCCGCCGAAAAGCACGGGTATCTTCATCCGATAACGGCCGTTCCGAAATGCGTTGTGCCAGGTCTTGCCAGCTATCCAGGGGGAACAACATCAAATTTTGGTCAAATCCACGAGTCAATACCAACCCAGGGGCCAATAGGGCACGAAATTTGGCCGGAATCGTCAGCCGCCCCTTATCATCTATTGCGTGTGTGTATTCGCCTAAAAACATGTTGGTATCTACCTAAAAACAGAACAAACGTTCCAATCGTCCCATTTCACTATACTTTTTAGGGGAAATAACGGGTTTTTGCCCCACTTTGCCCCACTTTTTCCCACAGTAAGCCACAGTATACACCAAACATTTCCAAGTGGGAAGCCGAAAAGGGATAAGTTTTCAGAATTTCCCTACCGGATTTTTCAGAAAGTACAGGATTGGTGAGTTTTTGTAGGCAAAAGTTGGTTGTTATGTTTGCAAAATCCGAAAATAGCGTGTGGTTAAGAGGGGTTCTGACCGGCGAAAACCCGCAAAATCCTCGTTCCATTCAAAATCAGCAAAGCTACTGTTGATGATGCTGGTCTTGTAATCAGCTTTGAAAGTTGTTCCTTCCAAAATGACGCAAGATAAACAGCCATCCGCTTTTAGCTGTCAACGGTCAACCACAAAGCTAATAGCGAATCCCACAGGAGAGACATGAACACACCACACCGTGAACTGTATGACAACTATCAACTGGAAGAGCAAAGGGAGATATTTGAGGCAATGAGCAAGGAGTCGGAGGTACACCGACAATATGTGGCAGTGCAACAGGTTTTGCAGGCTCGCACCCAGGAACTACGTATTTTGATAGGGCGGTTCAAACAGTTTAACAGTCGCACGTCGGTGGAGGAAGTGATGGAAGCTCAGCGACAGGCGGAGGCGTTGCGTTGGTTGATTACTTGTATTGAACGAGAGTTGCGTGAGTTGGAGGAGTTATGTAGTCAATATCGGGTGGTAGAGCGTTATTCCAGAACGGCCGTTTTGCTGCCAGCATAACATTTTTTGTTCGTAGTAACCGCTTCAGCGGTCAGGTAGACTAAAGCCGTTACTACGAACTTATTTCTGGACGCTCACTAATGGATCGTAGCGTATTAGATGGCTGCTGTGGATTGTAATGCCCGTCTCTGCTCCACCATCGTAATGCCAAACAACACCCAGCACCCCCCGGTAATGGCAAAATGCAGAAAAGGATTAGCCCATTGCGGGGGAAGGAAAGCAGGCACACCAAACCAATCTAACGGGAGACTTAGCACAACCGTCAGACCCACCAGCAGAGGTAACACGTTCCAGCGAGGTAGTGACCTCACCCTCAGCATATCCACACCAAACAGAATATACCCAATCCTGATGCTCAAGACACAGATCACCGCCGCGTAGTTCACCCAGAGACTCTGAGCAACTTCTGGGGCTGCCCCACCCAACAGGATGCTTATCGGCACAGAAATGATGAGTCCCGCGCAACCCGCTACACTCAGTGCCAATCCGAGCTGACCTGGAACACCTACGGATTGATGGAAGCGCAGACGGGTTCCCAGGAGAGCAAATAACAGCGGCACAAAGGACAAGAAGAAGGGAATTGAAACAAAACCTAATAACGCCTCATCACTGAATAAACCAGTCTGGAAAGCAAATTCGCCCAGAGACGATACCAACCACAACGCACCAACCAGAATGGTCAGGGGGCCAGCCAACATATCCAACCGCTCTTTGAACATCGTAATTTCTCCTTGTTGTGCCCGCTCTTCGAGTGCCGATTTGAACAGGTCGAGCAGGGTTGGCAACCAGAGCATTAGCAGGCCACCCGCACCGCTTCGGCGGTATGTTACCCGGCAGGCATCCCGAAAGGTCAGGCGCATTTGCAGGCCATAAGTTACCCGAAATTTTTTGGGGTACAGGTACAACAGCACCCCGTAAAACCAATCAGAGACCAGGAACTTGTCAGACATATCAAACCTCACCTGGAATGTGTTTTCTCTGAATAACCGTCATCATTTGGGCGATACGGGCGGCTTCCGCAGACAACACACGCCGACCGAAATCCGTCAGCCCATAGTAACGCCGACGTTCATCATCTAACGCTGGGTCAGGGCGTTCGTTTGTCTCCTCAATCAATCTGGCCTCGGTCATCCGCCGGATCGCCCCGTATAATGAACCGATTCTAATCTGCATTTGCCCTTGTGTTTCATCTGCTACGGCTTTCATGATTCCGTAGCCATGTTTTTCACCATCTGCGAGTGCCAACAAGATGTGGAACACCGTAGATGTGAGTGGCAACAAACGTTGGATATCCTCTTGCATGATCCACCCTCATCTTGTTTGTGATAGTTTAGGAACGTGGATTAAATAACCTATAAGAGATTAGAGATTGGAGATTGGAGATTGAACCAGTTGTTAAT